>JBGKDM010000014.1:0-16515 GCA_042954165.1 Synechococcus sp. | reverse complement strand
GCAACATGCTCCGCGCAGGCGGCAGTTTGGATCGAATCAGCCATCGTCAGAGACTACAAACGAGAGCGACGGCGGCTCAGCCTTGAACGGCAGTTCCGCATTGATGGCCTCGATCTCCTCCGCCATCAAGGCATTCGCCCGGGGGAGCCAGCGACGGAGCAGACCATCCATCTCGGGGTGGTACCAGCGGTGAAGGCTGGAACGGGGTTGTGCGACGAACCCCCGGCGCCGTTTGTGTGATCCACCCGCCCCGGGGTCGAAGCTGCGCAGACCCTGGTTGAGCGCCCACTCGATCGGTGCGTAGTAACAGACTTCAAAGTGAAGACAGTCAATCTCCTCATCGCTGCCCCAGTAGCGCCCCCAGAGGTGGCGCTGATCGTGGATGCACAGCGACATGGCGACAGGCTCATGGGGATCCCCCCGATGGGCACTGAAGAGCACGACATGACGACGCAACTCAGGACTGGCCAACTGATCGAAGAAAGTGGGTTCGAGATATTTGCTGCCCCACATGCCCCATCGGGCGCAATGCTGTTCGTAAAAGCGGTGCATCTGCTGCAGAAGTGACCGATCGAGGTCGTCACCGGCCAGGGGGGTGA
Source organism: Synechococcus sp. (assembly GCA_042954165.1). Lineage (GTDB taxonomy): Bacteria > Cyanobacteriota > Cyanobacteriia > PCC-6307 > Cyanobiaceae > Synechococcus_C. The sequence continues at coordinate 15,916 of JBGKDM010000014.1, read as the reverse complement.
CCTCGATCCCGGCCCGCTGCACAGCCCGACGCTCCCGCTTGATGTTGCGACGCTGATTCGCGTTGAAACCGGCGAGATAGTCGGCGAAGCTCCGTTGGCCTTCGGCGCTCCAGAGACTCTGGTGATTGACCCAGGTGGAGCAGCCGGCCGCTTCGGCAAGCGACTGCCAGGCCGGGTCGACGTAGAGAAAGTTGCAGCTGAGGATTCCGTTGCGCGCCGCAAACTGATCAATCAACTGCAGCATCAACGCCGTGAGCGCGGCGGGATCCTCCTCAGCCGCGAGATAGAAGCGATACCCCTGCACCGGGCTGACAGGGCTCATCCCCACCAGCTTGGGGTAGTAACGCTGTCCAAGGTCGGCGGCCAATCGGGCAAAGGACTGATCAAACACGAACTCGCCGTAGCTGTGACCTTTGAGATAAAGCGGAGCGAAGCCCACCAGTTGTTGATCGCGCCAGAGAGAGAGATGCAGAGGCTGCCAGCCCTGGTCAGGGGCAATACTTCCCGAATCCTCAAGCGCGACCAGCCAGTCCCAGCGATAAAAGGGAATGGTCGGGTCATCCACCAGGCGCTCCCAGTGCGGCTTCGGAATCTCCCGGAGTGAACGATGCCAGCGAGCAGACAACGCCGTCATGACCAACGGACGCATGCGATTGGCTGGACCCTAACCAGCACGGTCGGTCCGGGAGGCATCGATCGGGCGTCCCCTGCGCCGGTAGCGCACGACGAGTTCATCACCCTGCAGCACATCCGCACCCTGCAGAACCCAGGCATCCGGCGCTGATACCGCCGCAGCAAGGCCCTCCTCAGCGAAGGGAATCCAGCCGTGAACGCCACCCAGAACACGGGGCGTGAGGGTGAGCTGCAGTGCATCGACAGCATCCTCGTTGAGGCAGGAGGCAGCGAGCTGGGCACCTCCAAGAAGCACGATGCGGCTCAGGCCCTGGGCGGCGAGGGACTGAAGCGTGAGCTCCCAGGAGGCAGCCGGGGCGAGAACCCTCTCGAACCCCCCTGCGCAGGCAGATGCTGGTGGTGGCGTTTCAGCACAAAGCAACCAGCGGGTCAGGGGTTGCCGGAAAAAACTCCAGCTGGAAGGGAACTGCGGCGTCAGACCCGAGGTCACCACGATGGCTGTTGGCTGAGGCGGCCGTCCCGCTTCGGCTCGCCTGGCCAGCAGCTCCGGATCACGGATCAGGCAGGTGCAGTGGTGAGTACGCAGGGTCCCGGCACCGATCAGGCAGGCATCGGCCCACGCAAGGGACTGCTCAAGCACGCCGCGATCGCCAGGCCCACCCAGATGGGACGGTCCGCCGGCGGGGAATGCGAGCCGGCCATCCAGGCTGATGGCCAGCACCAACCGAAGCTCGGCCCTGGCTTGGGACGGATCTCCGCTCAGGAGGCCATCACCGCTTCAAGGGCGGCGGGTTGCACCTCAAGCTGCGGAACTTCGGCGTAGACCTCAGCAGCGTTGTTGGGGCTCTCCTGCAGGCGCACCTTGTGGAGATGGGCCCCGATCGCATGGATCGGTCCGGTGAGCCTGTCGGCGATGTGCAGGGCGATGTTCTCTGCCGTCGGCACGCAGGTCGTGAAATGCTCCACGTCCTTGTTGAGGAAGGTGTGATCAAAGGGCTCAACGACAAGATCATCCACGAGTCGCTGCAGTGCCGCGAGGTCACAGACCATGCCGGTGCGTGGATCGATGCTGCCGCGAACCGTCACATCCACTAAGTAGTTGTGGCCGTGGCCATGGGGGCGGGCACATTTGCCGTAGATCGCCTCGTTCTCTTCCTGGGAGAGTTCGGGACGCGCCAGACGATGCGCGGCGGCGAAGTGGGTGCGGATGGTGAGATAGGCGTCCATGCCGTGTCCGAGGTAGTCGGCCCAAAGGCCTGAGGATTCATGCAGCCGCAGGGCGACCAGGGGGAGGTGGGGTGACAGCCGCTGCCAGATCACCCGCACGAGTGCTTCGGTGGTGGGAAGACAGCCATCGGGACTGGCAAGATCAAATTCCGGCCAGGTGGCGTTGAGCGAGCGGAAGTCCAGCTGGGCTGTGACCTCAGAACGGATGGCGTGCTTGACATCCGAAAGGTTGAGCACCATGCCGTCGGCATCCAGGGCTCCGGCCATGGAGACAATCAACTCGTAATTGTGTCCATGGCCCGGGGCCAACGAGCAGGGTCCGAAACGGGCAGCGTTGTCTTCTGCACTCAGCTCGGGGAGCCAGTATCGATGGCTGGCACTGAAACAGGCACGACGCGTGATCACGCATCCACGGCCGCGGCCATGGGGTGCATGGCTCGAGGCATCTGCAGCAATCACCACAGCTGAGTGGTCAGTCATGGCGAGCTCAGTCAAGGCGGCATCCTAGGGAGTCCAGTGACGCGACTGAAAAGACATGAGCGACCAGCCTTCGGGCGCTGCCCACCCTCTGCGTTCCCGACTGGGAGGACGGAACCTCTATCTGGTGGGGATGATGGGCAGCGGCAAGAGCAGCAGCGGCCGTCCCCTGGCGCAGCAGCTCGGTTATGGATTCGTGGATGCTGACAACGTCATCGAAGAAGCGGCCGGTCGTTCGATTCCTGACCTTTTCGAGCAGGAGGGCGAAGAGGGATTCCGGGCCCTTGAAAGCCAGGTGCTCCAGGCCATCGGACAGCGCCACTCCCTGGTGGTCGCGACCGGTGGTGGCGTGGTCACGCGGCCGCAGAACTGGGGAGTCCTGCACCAGGGCATCGTGATCTGGCTGGATCCGCCCCACGAGACGCTGATGCGGCGCCTGACAGACGACAGCACGCCAAGGCCACTGCTGGCATGCCCGGATCCGGAGGAGGCTCTGCAGAGACTCCTGGAGCAGCGGCGACCGCTGTACGCGGAGGCCGATCTGCAGGTGCCGATCGGTGATCAAAGCGCCGAGACGGTGGCCTCCCTCGTCTTGGAGAGGATCCCCACGATTCTCAGGACTGACCCGGGGGCTCCAGACGCACCGCGAACCACTGGAGGCTGAGCCCCGGCTCCAGCTCCAGTTCGCAGGCTGTTTCCAGCAGACGCAACGCCGCGTCGTCCGGAGGAAGACCCTTGAGGTCCTGGGGGCACGTCTCCAGCCTCCCCAGGTGCCCCTTCAGCCATGCCAGGGTGTCGTCGGAACTGAGGAGCTGCTCCGCCGTCCCAGGCTCCAGCACCACGTAGTGATCACAGGCACGGATCAGAGGATCAGACATGAGAGGCCGCTTGCTGACCCTGATCATCAGCCTGCTGGGGGTGCCAGCCCTGCTTCTCACCGCCGCACCTGCTGCCTGGGGTTCGGGGGATTGGCTCAGTCAACGCCAGCTCGCATGGCCGGAGTGGCAGCTGCCGGCAGCGTTGCCACGACCTCGACGATCGGACGATCTCCTGTACCCGCAATGGTTTGCGGGCACCTGGACGGTGGAGAGCATCGACCTGAGTGACGACAGCAGCCTGGTCCACAGCGCCCGTTTCACCACCGCCGAACGCGGCGGACCTGGCGTTGTCGGCGATCGCGTCTTCAATGCCAAGTCGATCGGTCGGGTGCTGCTCGGGGATCAGCTCCTGACGGTGGAACAGGCTCCAGGGCAGGTGAATCGTCAGCTGGCCCGTCTGTCGGGGGACCGGCAGCTGGAAACCACGGTGATCGGTCGCCGTCAGAGCAACCTGGGTGCGGCGGTGTTCCAGAGCGATGAACTGGTGCTCCAGATCCTGCACGGCCCCGGAGCTCCACGCATCAGCCGGATCGAAACGCTTAGCCGCTACCAGCGCTGCGACCAGGACAGCACCAGGATCTGCGCACAACAGTGGCAGGCCCGTTTCCCACCCCCGGGGGAAGCACTTCAGGCTGATCCGGTGAGCGTCAGCAGATTCGCGCTCACCCTCACACCACAGCCGGATCCGACTGCATCAGCTGGGCCTCCAGCTGATCACGCCACCTGAAGAGAGCCTCCAGTCGCGGGTGGTCGCTGAGGCCGGCGACACCTCTGCCGGCCAGCACAGGGCCGGCAGAGGTGGGAAAGCGCAGCAGAGACAACTGAGCGGCGACGGAGAGATCGGCAAGACTCATGGCGTTTCCGACGAGCCAGGGCCCATCCGCCACGGTGTCTGACAGCTGAATCAGGCTGGACAGCATGGCGGCTCGCTGTCCTTGATCCACCACGTCCCCGAGACCCTGAAGCCAGCCGCCGGGAAGTGCCGCCACGGTCGAGCGCAGGGGTGAGGGCAGGGCATCCGGCAACAGCGCGTCCCGCATGGTGCTGTCAACAGCAGCAGCCTGCGCCAAGGCCATCCTGGCGGCGTTGGCCAGGGTGGTGTCCGCCCAGTCTTCGATCAGGTGAACCTGCGCCCGTTCCTGGGGATCGGAGGGCAGCAGCGCAGGCACAGGGTGCCGTTCCTCAAGGTGACGCGCGATGGCGCTGGAGTCGGCGATCACGGAGTCTCCGTCAATAAGTACGGGGACCTGCCGTTGTCCGGACAGCCGGAAGACATCGATCTGACCCACACCAGGAACCACCTCAACCACGCGGTAGCTGAGGGATTTGGCCTGAAGCACCAGGCGAACCTTCAGACAAAAGGCTGAGTGACGGAACTGATGGAGCTCCAACATGGCCGATCGTGCCCTGGGAACGGCAGAGTAGCCATCGGATTTCAGGGATCGCCAGGAGCATGCGGGAGTTTTTCGTCAACGTGACGCGCTATCCGCGCTATCTGATCGCGTTCACCCTCGGGGTCCTCAACTCCGTGGCCGAACCCCTGGCGCGCCGGCGCAGCAACCCCGTCACGGCTGTGGCCCTGCTCGGCGCCTTGATCAGCGGAATGATCAGCATGGTGCTGGTGCTCCGTGCCATGGTGAACGCAGCACCTCTTGCTTGAGTCGCGATGGCACAGGGACGGCGGGTGGAGCGGGTCGCAGCACTGATCCGGCGTGAAACCAGCGAGCTGCTCATGAACGGCATCCGGGATGAACGGGTGCATCAGGGCATGGTGAGCATCACGGAAGTGGAGGTCAGTGGCGATCTCCAGCACTGCAAGATCTTCGTGAGCATCTACGGGGAAGACCAACAGCGCGGGCAGGTGCTTGAGGGTCTGCAGGCCGCCAGTCGCTATCTGCGGGGGGAACTGGGCCGGCGACTGCAGATGCGGCGCGCTCCCGAAGTGGTCTTCCAGCTGGACCGTGGCATCGAGAAAGGAACATCTGTGCTGAACCTGCTGAACCGTCTCGGCGAGGAGCGGGAGGAGCGCGGCGAGATTCCGCCGAGCAGCGACAGCGAAGACGCGTGAACGACGCACCCCCGGCGGCCTCCCTGTCGGATCAGGACCTGGAACAGGCCGTCGCCAGCCTGGTGGTGGTGCGGGCCAGTGGCTTTGCAGGAGATCACCAGAGGCGCTACCCGCAATGGGAACTCCCCAATGCGGAGCTGAAACGACTGCTGGGCACAGGCGTTGGCGGCGTGATTCTGCTCGGCGGCAGCTGCACGGACCTGCAGCAGCGATGCCGGCAGCTCAGGCGTTGGGCGAAGGGCCCACTGCTGCTCTGTGCGGATGTGGAGGAAGGTGTCGGCCAGCGCTTCGACGGAGCGACATGGCTGGCTCCACCGATGGCGATCGCACGCCTGCACCGGCACGATCCCGCTCGGGCCGAGGCCCTGGCGGAGCAGTACGGGAGCTGCACCGGGCGTCAGGCCCGGCTCTGCGGCCTGAACTGGGTTCTCGCTCCTGTGACCGACGTCAACAACAACGCGGAGAATCCCGTCATCAACGTGCGTGCCTGGGGGACGGACCCACACACGGTCAGCCGGCTCACGGTGGCCTTTCAGCGCGGCCTGCGAAGTCAGGGCGTCCTCGGTTGCGCCAAACACTTCCCCGGCCACGGAGACACGGCTGAGGATTCTCACCTGCAGCTTCCGGTTCTCGCCCATGACCGCGCGCGTCTGGAGCGGCTTGAGCTGCTGCCCTTCCGGGCCTGCATCGCGGCGGATATCGACAGCGTGATGACCGCCCACCTGCAGATTCCATCCCTGGACCCGAACCAGCCCGCGACGCTGTCGCGGGCTGTGCTGACGGACCTGCTGCGGCATCAGCTCGGTTTCGACGGTCTGGTGGTCACCGATGCGCTGGTGATGGATGCGATCAGGGCCCATCACAGTGCCGGCGAGGCAGGCTGCCTCGCCTTTGCGGCGGGTGCGGATCTGATCCTGATGCCGGAGGATGCTGATGACGCGATCGCCGCGATTTGTGCAGGTCTGCGGCACGGAGCACTTCCCTGGGCCCGTCTTGAGGCCAGCCTTGAACGTCGCGGCAGGGCGCTGCGCACGCTGGCCGACGCTGCCCCCGTTGAGGAGAGCAGCGCTCTGGAACTGGAACTGGTCAGTGAGCAGGCTTTGAACACAACGCTGCTGGAGCTCAGCCTCGAGCACAACCAGCAACGGGTTCGGGTTCAGGACGAACCTCCAGGGATCAACCTGATCCGCGTTGATGGCGTGCTGCCCTGCCCGCAGCTGCCAGCCACGGCACCGGCCCTGCACCTGCCGCAACAGGCAGGGTTTCAAACCCTGATCCATCACCCGATGGCGGTGTCGATCTGGAACCCGGCCTCCCCCGACGAACCCCTGGCACTGGAGCGGCTTGGCGGCGGGAGTGTGCTGGTTCAACTGTTTCTTCGCGGCAATCCCTTCCGGGCAGGCCGTGATCGCCAGGAGCCCTGGAAAGCCGCCCTGCGGCAGCTCCAGGAGGCCGGGCGTCTGGCAGGCCTGGCCGTCTACGGCAGCCCCTATGCATGGGAGGACCTGCGCGAGGGCCTGGATCCACGCCTGCCCGCGGCCTACTCCCCGGGCCAGATGCCTGAAGCGCAACGCTGCGTGCTTGAGGCCCTGATCGACTCCCGCGGAGCCGACCGCACGGGTGCGCAACACGACGGAGGCTTCACGGACTGACCAACTGACATCGCCTCCTCAGGAGAGGCGCCGTAGCCTCAGCCCGCACCGTGTCGCCACCATGCTCAGCCTCTCCATGATCGTGCGCGATGAGAGCGAGCGGATTGAGGCCTGTCTTGCCTCCGTGAAGGAACTCGTCGACGAAATGGTGGTGGTCGACACCGGCTCGACGGACGACACCATGCAGCGGGCGACTGCCTCCGGCGCGAGGGTGGAGCAGTTGCGCTGGCCGGGCGATTTCGCACCGGCGAGGAACAGCGCTCTCACGATGGTGAACGGCGACTGGGTTCTCGTGCTCGACGCCGATGAAGCGCTTCTGCCCGAGGCCATTCCGGAACTGAAGTCCCTGATGGAGCAACCGGATGTGCTGGTGATCAACCTGCTGCGTCATGAACGCGGCGCGGCCATGGCTCCCTATTCACGCGTCAGCCGTCTGTTCCGGCGCCATCCCCGGATTCAGTGGAATCGGCCTTACCACTCGATGATCGATGACAGTGTCGAGGCGCTTCTGACGGAGGAGCCCCGTTGGCGAATCGCCGACTGCAGCACCCCGGCCCTTGTCCATGACGGATACGCACCCGAGCTGCTGCAGAAAGGCGACAAGAGCACGCGGCTGCGAGCGGCGATGGAACAGTGGTTGGCGGATCACCCGACGGACCCCTACGCCTGCGCGAAGCTCGGAGCACTGGAGGTGGAAACCGGTGATCGAGCACGCGGGATCGCGCTTCTGGAACGCGGACTCCAGGCCCTCGACAGCAGCAGTTCCAGAGATGCCGAACGCTATGAACTGCTCCTCCACATGGCCATGGCGCAACGCGACGAGAATCCGCCCGTGGCCATCAGCCACTACCGGAAAGCCCTGGCCCTGGCGGTGGAGCCACGTCTGAGCCTTGGTGCTCGCCTCAATCTGGCGGCCCTACTGATGGAGACAGCGCAGCTGGAGGAAGCGATCACACTCACGACCGAGGCAACCAGGATCGCGCCGGAGATCGCACTGACCTGGTACAACCTGGGATTGATGCAGAGGCGAAAAGGAGACATCGGCGCTGCGATCCAGGCCTATGCCCAGGCCCTCAAGCTGAGTCCCAAGCAGGCTGAATGTCACCAGAACATGGCCGTGGCCCTGCTCATGGGGGGCGATATCGAGGGCGCGCGCAAGGGATTTTTCGTTGCCATCACCCTGCTGAACGAGCAAGGTCGTGAAGCGGAGGCGAACGCCCTGTTCCAGCAGGTGAAGGACATCGTGAAACTTGAGGAGGTGACGCCATGACACGTCCCCTCGAGGGGCACGCCGTGGTCGTGACCCGGGCTCAGGAGCAACAGGGAGAGGGCAGGCGTCAGCTGGAGGCGCTGGGCGCCGAGGTGATCGACCTGCCGGCCCTTGTGATCGGGGCACCTGATGAATGGGGACCGCTGGATGATGCATTGGAGGAACTCGAAGAGTTCCACTGGCTGGTGTTCTCCAGCGCCAATGGTGTGCAGGCGGTGGAGCAGCGGCTGCAGCGGCGCGGAGGCAGCCTTGCGAGGCGGCCCGAGACCCTGCGCATTGCAGCCGTCGGACGGAAAACCAGCGCCTTGCTGGAACAGCTCGGAGCTGAGCCCGATTTCGTTCCCCCGGACTACGTCGCCGACAGCCTGATCGACAATTTTCCGGTCTCAGGCTGGGGGCTCCGGCTGCTGATTCCACGGGTCCAGAGTGGAGGACGAACCGTGCTGGCCGAGGCATTCGGTGAAGCCGGTGCACGGGTGGTTGAAGTTGCCGCCTACGAGTCACGCTGTCCGGAGACGATGCCGGAACAGGCCGCAGCTGCGCTCGCCTCAGGACGGGTGGCAGCGATCACCTTCAGCAGCGGCAAGACAGTCACCCACACCGCGTCTTTGCTGGAGGCACGGTTTGGTTCCGACTGGATCGACTGTCTGGCGACCTGTCAGGTTGTCTCGATCGGCCCGCAGACCAGTCAACGCTGCAGGGAGCAGCTGGGCCGGGTGGACCAGGAAGCCGATCCACACACCATCGAAGGGCTGGTCCAGGCCTGTGTTCAGGCCTTGGAACCATCCATGCAGACCTGAGGTTGTGGCTTGCCCTCCACGGCATAGGTGAGACAACCCTTCTCAAGGTCGATGGCGAGAATCGCCCATTCCTCCGGCAGCAGCGGAGTCTGATCCGCGGCGCAGAGACCTGACGGACCCACACAAACCGAACCGGTTCCGAACACTGTGCTGACCAGGGCCTCAGCCTGTTGTCCGACCAGCATCACACCCTGCAGTGTGATGACCGAATCACCGGCGGAAGCAGACACCCCCAGGGCCACAGGGGCGAAGGGGTCGACACGACCGGGCGGCACCGCCTCCTGCACCTGGGCAGCGGTCGGGAGTGGGGTCAGCCCTGCCGGTGACGCCACAGGAGCCAGTTGCACAGGCTCCAGCGGTTCAACAGGACTGGCGACTGGTGCCTGGGTGGAGGCTGATGGAGGGGAGGAATCACCGATCCCGCAGCCGGCAACCCCTGCCATCAGGACTGCCGTACAGAGTCCTGGAGCTGTCAGGGCGCGACGGACCATTCCTCGCCTGTTCACCGCTTCAAGCCGAAACGGTGTAGTCGCTTTCAACCAGGTCACGAAATCGGTCAAGGTTGGCCTGCAGTTCAGTCGTCACGATCCCCCCCAGGATGCTTGGTTCCATCAACGGTGCCAAGACCCCGGGTAACTCATAGGAAACCGTCAGCTTGACGGCGGTCGATCCGGCGCTCTCGGGATAGAAGCGCACCGCACCTTTGGTGGGCAGACCTCCGACCGATTCCCAGTGCAGCTGCTGCGCCTCGACGCGGGATGTGATCTTGGCCTTCCAGCTGAAGCGAAACCCCTGGGCCGCCAGGGTCCAGTCCGTCAGATCGGGATCGTCCAGCGTCTTGACCGACTCGATCCAGCGCATCCAGCGAGGCATGGCCTCAAGATCGCTCCAGACCGCCCAGACCCGGTCGACCGGAGCAGCCACCTGGGCAGTGACGGTGTGTTCAAGCCAACGTCCCATAACTCTCCTCAGGCCACAGCGGCATTGGTGGCCAGACTGGCCGAGCGCTCCAGGATCGCAGCCGCGGCCAGGTGACCGCTCATGGTGGCGCCTTCCATCGAGTCGATGTAGTCCTGGCGGGTGTAACTGCCAGCCAGGAAGAAATTGGAGACCGGCGTGCGCTGGTCAGGGCGGTAGGGCTCCATGCCGGGAGCCTCGCGATAGAGCGACTGCGCGAGCTTGACGACATTGCTCCAGGTCAGGTTGAGATTCCGCGCTGAGGGGAAGAGCTCACGCACCTGACGATCCGTGTGGGCGACGATCTCGTCCACCTTCTTTGGAATCCAGGGATCGCCGGGTGTCAGCACGCATTGAAGCAGCGACCCCTGGCCAGGTTTGCGGTAATCCTCTGGGCTGGCCAGAGCCAGGTCGGCGAAGCAGCTGAAGTCGGCATCCGCGGTGTAGAGCAGGTTGTTGAGACCGGAGGGCTGGGTCAGGTCGCGACGCCGTTCCTCGTGGGCCTCCCCCAGCTCGGTGACCCAGCCGTCGTACCGCAGCTGAACGGTGGCCACGGGCACTGCCTCGAGCTGATGGATGGCATCGAACTGCGGGAAGCGGCGCCAGTCCTGAGGAAGAAGCTTCTGAATACCGGGCACATCGCAGGCGGCGAGATAGCGATCCGCTTTCACCTCAAGGTCACCCTCGGGAGTGCCCAGGGTCAGACCGGTCACCTGGGGAGCATCGCCGGCAGTGCAATGCACCTCCTTGACGCGGTGTCTGAGGTGCAACCTTCCACCCCTCTCCTGGATGTAGGCCAGGATCGGACCGGTGAGCCAGCGATGGGGCGATCCTTTGAGCAGATTGAGCTTGGACGCCTCGGTCTTGGCGGCGAACATCATGAAGATGGTCAGCATGCAGCGGGCGGAAATGGCCTCGCAATCGATGAAACCGAGGGCGTAGGCGATGGGATTCCACATGCGGCGGATGCTCTCCATGCTTCCGCCATGGCCGACGAACCACTCCTGAAAACTGACCGAGTCGAGGGCGCGAATGGTTCGCATTGCCCCCTCGTAGTCAACGAGACCCCGCACAATCGGGCTTGTGCCAAGGGCAAGGGCATTGCGCAGCTTGTCGATCCAGGTCAGCTGCGGCGTGGTGAAGAACGCCTTGAGACCGTTGAACGGGGCCCCGAGTGCGAACCGGAAATCAAGCTCACGGAGATCGCCACCCTTGTTGCAGAACAGGTGGGTGTGATCCTTCGGAAGCAGATTCTCGATCGCGCCCACTTTGCGCATCAGCGCGAAGAGATTGGCGTAATTGAAGAAAAACACGTGCAATCCCATCTCGATGTGATTGCCGTCGTCGTCGACCCAGCTGCCGACCTTGCCGCCCATGAAGGGCCGGGCCTCGTAGAGATCAACCTGATGCCCCGCATCCACCAGATCCACGGCTGCGGCCAAACCAGCCAGACCAGCACCAACGATCGCGACCCGCACCGGCTGCTTCCGCCAACAACGATGGGACTCTATGAACGCGGCAACCCGGAACGGGCCTCCATACAGTACGGAGATCGGACTGATCCCATCGTCATGACCGCCTCCGTCCCCCCCGCAGGTTCTGCAGCCGGTGTTGAAACGGCGGCACCCCATACCGCCAGGGACGGCAAGGGGATTCAGATCACCGAGCCGGCGATGCAACAGCTCGCGAAGCTCTGCAGAGAGCAGGGCGACGATCAGGTCCTGCGGGTTGGTGTCCGTTCCGGCGGGTGCAGCGGCATGAGCTACACGATGGACTTCGTGCCCGGCAGCGAGATCCTCGACGACGATGAGGTCTATGACTACACCGCCCCCGGCGGCGCCGAGTTTCAGGTGGTCTGCGACCCGAAGAGCCTCCTCTACATCTACGGAATGCAGCTGGACTTCAGCACGGCCCTGATCGGTGGCGGTTTCAACTTCACCAACCCCAACGCCAGCCAGACCTGTGGCTGCGGCAGCTCCTTCGCGGTGTGATCCTGCATCGTGGGAATCTGAAGGATCTGCAACAGCAATGGCAACGGTGAGCGAGTCGCACGAAGAGAGCCTGTTCGAGCAGGCCATGGCCCGTTACCAGGACGGTGCCGCCGCCAGTGAGGTGATCGAGGACTTCATCACCATCACCAATGCCGCTCCCCGGCAGTCAGCGGGCTGGACCTGCCTGGCCTGGCTGCAGCTGCTCTGCGATCAACCTGAGGATGCGCTGCGCTCCGCACGCTTTGCCGTGAAGCTCAACGGGCAGGATCCACAGGCCAGGATCAACCTCAGCCTGGCGATGCTCGAAACCCAGGCCAAGGGAGTCCGCGACCACGTGCAGGTGGTGCAGCAGATTCTTGCCGTGGCTCCGGAAGTGACGCAGGAACTGCAGGCGTCAATCGCCGACGGCCTGGCCCGCAAACCCGGCTGGCCTGCCCTGCTCAAGGTGAAGAGCTGGCTGGAGATCTGAGGTGGCCCGGCTGCTGCTGTTGAGCAACGGCCATGGAGAAGACCTCTCCGGGGCACTGCTCGGTCAGGCCCTGCAACGCTGCGGCCACCAGGTGGATGCACTCCCCCTGGTGGGGTCCGGCCATCCATACCGGGATGCCGGCATCCCGGTGGTGCTCAACACGCGCGAGTTCAGCACAGGAGGACTCGGTTACACCAGCCTGCAGGGTCGTCTCACCGAACTGATTCAGGGGCAGGTGTTTCATCTGCTTGCAGGCCTGCTTCGACTGACACGACTGCGCAGGCGTTACAGCCTGATCGTGGCCATCGGTGATGTGATCCCTGTGATGGCGGCCTGGATCAGCGGTCGCCCGGTCGCGACCTACCTCGTCGCCTATTCCAGCCATTACGAAGGCCGCCTCAACCTGCCCTGGCCCTGTGCCCCATGCCTCCGCAGCCGTCGTTTCCGCGCCGTCTTCAGCAGAGACAAACTGAGCGCGGATGACCTGAGCCTGCAGCTGGGCCGCACGGTGCAATTTGCTGGCAATCCATTCATGGCCCCGGTCCTGACACCGGCACCGCCGCTGCCGCCGATCGACAGCCGTCTGGCCCTGCTGCCCGGCAGCCGCCGACCGGAACTGGAGCAGAATCTGCGTCTGCTCCTGACCGTGATCGAACGCCTGCCGGCCCAACGGTTCAACGACGGGACACTGGGGGTGGATCTGGCCCTGATCCGCGCTCTTGGCGACGCAGAGCTGGAGGCACTGGCCCTGACGGATGGCTGGTGCCTGGAGAGGAACGGCACCAGCGCTTGTCTGGTCAGAGGTCAGCACCGGGTGGATGTCCGCCGGGGGCAGTTCGCCTCCGTTCTGCAGGCTGCCGATGTCGTGATCTCGATGGCAGGAACCGCCGCGGAACAGGCCGTGGGCCTGGGCAAGCCTGTGCTTCAGGTCGCAGGTCAGGGCCCGCAGTTCACAGCCAGCTTCGCCGAGGCCCAGCGACGTCTGCTGGGACCGGGCGTCTTCTGCGCCGAGGGAGCCAGTGGTGCGTCCGAAACCCTGAGCCGTTCAGCGCGGATGGCTCTGGATCTGCTGATGCGGAGCCGCCAGGATCAGAGCCTGCAGCAACTTTGTCGGCAACAGGCGGAGAACCGGCTCGGAGCCGACGGAGGCGCCGACCGGATGGCCGCGACAATCGACGCATTGCTCACCCCCTGAGCCTTCCACCACCCTCGGACTGATGCCTGACCCCACCGCCGAACCGATCTGGAAAGCCTGGCTTGATCGCTTGCTGGTGCTGGATGTGTTTCTGGTTCTGGCCGGAGCGGTGTGGTTCGCTGTTGGCATTGTGGCCAACACCCAGGGCATCGAAGGGCCGCTCCGCCTGTTTCAGCAGCTGTGGGATCCGCTGTTCACCCCGGCGATCGGTGTGCTGATCGCATCAGCCTTGGTCAGCGGACTGACGTCGTGGTGGCGGCGACGAGGGCCTCAGAGAGATCGGGATAGCGGAACCTGAACCCAAGCTCGGCCAGGCGATCCGAACAGACCTGCTGACCATCCAGCACAACACGGGCACCATCACCGAGCAGGAGATGGAGCACGGGCCCCGGCACGGGCAGGAGGCTGGGTCTCCCCAGACACCGCCCCAGGGTGGAGGCGAATGTGGCCATGCGCACCGGCTGCGGCGCCACGGCATTGACCACGCCCTGCCAGTGATCCCCAACAAGAGCGTCCTGGATCATCCGACAGAGGTCGGTGCGGTGAATCCAGCTCATCCACTGGCGGCCGGACCCGATCGGACCGCCGAAGCCCGCCCGGAACACGGGCAACATCTTGCCGAGCGCCCCGCCATCGGCGGCGAGGACGATCCCGATCCGGACCACGACGAGCCTGGTGGCGGGAGGTTTGCCCGACGCCGCGGCCTCCCAGTCGGCGCAGAGCCGGCCCAGAACATCGTTCCCTGCCGCACTGGATTCGACGAAACGAGCCTCCTCACTGGTGCCGTAGAAGCCGATCGCGGATGCGCTGACCAGCACCGCTGGGGGGGTCTCCAGAGCCTGCATCGCAGCCACCAGGTGGGTGGTTGTGGCCACACGGCTGGCGTTGAGGAGCTGAACATGGGTGGCCGTCCAACGCTGCTCGGCGATCGGCTCGCCGGCAAGGTTGATGACCCCCTCCGCTGCGGCCAAAGCCTGCTGCAACGCGCCACCCGCCGTCCAGCTGCTGGCCGTCGACGGGTCCTGCTGCACCCAGTCCAGCGTCAGATCCCTGGTCCAGGCAACACCCGAGCGCGAACGACGGCTGACCAGCGTCAGCTGGTGACCTGCCGACAGCAGGGCCGGCACCAGTTCACGTCCGACCAGTCCTGTGCAGCCGAGCAGCAGCAGACGCATGACATCCAGACCCCGAATGAGGCGGCCAGGCTAAGAGGAATTGATGAGCGAGCCCGAGGCGAGACCGGTCCGGGAGGTTCTGCAGGGGGATGTCGATCTGGGCACCCCGGCTGGCTTTAGCCTGATTGGAGGACAACCCTTTCTTGATGGCCGACACCGACACAGGAGCAGCAGCGAAGGCCAAACCTCCCGCACTCAAGAAAGGTGCCCTGGTACGGGTGAACCGCAAGGCCTACAGCGGCAGCGTCGAAGCCATCGCGAGCGACCCTCTGCCGCCCGCGTACATCTTCGAGGGCCCGGGGGAGATCCTGGTCGTGAAAGGTGAGTACGCCCAGGTGCGCTGGCGTCGACCGGTGCCTGATGTGTGGCTGAAGCTGAATCAGCTTGAGGGGTTCGCCTGAGGCACCCAGGCACCTGATCGTCAGCTCAGCTCGAGCCGGCTCCGTTCCTGCTGCAGACGTCGGCGGCGTTGCTTCGCCTCACGGAGCATTTCGCGACCGTCGTGGAGATAACTGTCCACGTAGCCCATCGTGTAACGCTCCAGCTCCGTGATCGCGTCCTCCACCTGGGACAGACAGTGGTACAGGCTCAGTCCAAACCCCTGGGCGCCTGAAGGCACAGGAATGGATTGATAGAGCAACTTGACCTTCTCCAGCTTGCGCTGGCTGGTCGCGATGTAGGAGCAGAAGGCGTCCATCAGGTCGTCGTCATAGGGGTCCGCGGACAGGGATCGCAGCTCCGAGGGGAATGGATTGATGACCTGACCGAGCTGGCGATCCACCGGGGCGTAAACAGTGCGCAACCAGTGCGCCAGGGCGTCATCGGCAGCAGCGGCCTGTCCGTTGGCGGCGCTTGCGGCCCGACTGGCCCGGGCATTGCGGGCACCGCGCCGCCGGGCCTCCGCCACGCCAGCCTCAGCGTGACCCAGACCGACGTTGCGCTGTTGATCAAATTGACGACGGCTGTCACGATCACCCACCAGCTCCCAGGCCGCGTTGAGGGCCAGGATCCGTTCCGGGTCACCACCCGCATCGGGATGGTGTTCCTTGACCAGCCGGCGGTAGGCAGCCTTGAGATCCGCCTGCGGCGCTTCAGCCGGAACCCCCAGAACGGCATAGGGGTCG
>JBGKDM010000013.1:0-15700 GCA_042954165.1 Synechococcus sp. | reverse complement strand
ATCGCCCTGTTCCCTTCAGGCATGGCGGCCCTCCACGCCGCTCTTCGACTGATTGAGACCCTCCATCCGGAGCGGCCCGTTCTCCAGGTGGGATTTCCCTACGTCGATGTTCTCAAGCTGCCACAGGTGGTCTTCGCCGGAGCGGAGCTGCTCACTGACCAGTCAGCGGAGAGCGTTGCGACGGCCCTGGATCGCCTGCAGCCGGCAGCGGTGGTGGTGGAACTCCCCAGCAATCCGATGTTGCGCTGCGTTGATCTCGTCCAACTTGCCGACATGGCACACCGCCGAGGGATTCCTGTGATCGCGGACGACACCATCGGCTCCGGCGTCAACATCAATGCCCTGCCCTATGCCGATCTGGTCTTCAGCTCGCTGACGAAAAGTTTCGCCGGACAAGGCGACGTCATGGCCGGAGCGTTGATCGCCAGCCGCCACTCACGCTGGGGAACGGCCTTCCAGAACGGGCTTGCGGCCACACCAGCCGATCTCAGTGATGCGGATGCGATCTGCCTCGAGAGGGCCAGTCGCGATCTGGCTGACCGCATTCCCCGGCTCAACGCCAACTGCCAGGCACTCGCCGAACGGCTGAGCGTTCACCCGGCCGTGAAGCGCGTGCTCCATCCAACCCAATGCCCCACCTTCCGAGCCCTGATGCGACCGGGAGCGGGCCATGGCTGCCTGCTGTCTTTCGAGCTGCATGGCGGCACCGAAGCTGCGCAACAGGTCTATGACGCCTTGAAGGTGAGCAAGGGACCAAGTCTCGGCACCCACTTCACCCTGTGCTGTCCCTACGTACTGCTGGCCCATTACGACGAACTCGACTGGGCGGAAGCCTGCGGGATCCCTGCCCATCTTCTGCGCGTGTCGGTGGGACTTGAGGATCCGGCGGAACTCTGGAGCCGGTTTGAACAGGCTCTGAACCGACCTGGGATTGTCAAAGTCTGAACAAGGTGTTAAGGGCAGGCGGATCCAAGCGCAGCCCTTCCTAAATTGACCAACTTGGGCTCCTGCGTTCCCCTCCATGTCTCGCGTTTACGCCGATAACAGCCAGGCCATTGGCAACACTCCCCTGGTGCGCCTCAACAATGTCACCAAGGGCTGCAAAGCCACAGTGCTGGCCAAGATCGAAGGCCGCAATCCTGCTTACAGCGTCAAGTGCCGGATCGGCGCCAACATGATCTGGGATGCCGAGAAGCGCGGCGTGCTGAGCAGCGACAAGACCATTGTCGAGCCCACATCCGGCAACACAGGGATCGCGCTTGCCTACACCGCTGCAGCCCGTGGGTACAAGCTGATTCTCACGATGCCCGAGTCGATGTCGATTGAACGGCGTCGCGTGATGGCTGCGCTGGGTGCCGAGATCATCCTCACCGAAGCCGCCAAGGGCATGCCCGGGGCCATCGCCAAGGCGAAGGAGATCGCCGACAGCGACACCGCCAAGTACTTCATGCCCGGCCAGTTCGAGAATCCCGCCAATCCTGAGATTCACGAGAAAACCACCGGTCCTGAGATCTGGAACGACTGCGACGGTGCCATCGATGTTCTTGTAGCTGGCGTCGGCACCGGTGGAACCATCACCGGCGTGTCCCGCTACATCAAGAACAGCGCCGGCAAGGCGATTGAATCCGTGGCGGTCGAGCCGACCAGCAGCCCTGTGATCACCCAGACCCTGAATGGTGAGGATGTGAAGCCCGGACCCCACAAGATCCAGGGCATCGGAGCAGGCTTCATCCCCAAGAACCTCGACCTCTCGGTTGTCGACAAGGTCGAACAGGTCACCAACGAGGAGTCCATCGAGATGGCACTGCGTCTCGCCAAGGAGGAAGGACTGTTGGTGGGCATCTCCTGCGGTGCTGCTGCAGCCGCTGCCATCCGCCTGGCACAACAGGATGCCTATGCCGGTAAGACCATCGTTGTGGTGCTTCCAGATCTCGCCGAGCGCTATCTCTCCTCGGTGCTGTTTGCCGATGTTCCTGCCGGCATCATCGAACAGCCTGTGGCCGCCTGAGTCAGCGGTTTGCGGGAGCATGTCCCTTGCTCGCCCCGTGCCATGGCACGGGGCTTTGTTCTGCAATCCGCCAGATGATCAACCCAACGGACGGGCCGCCTCCAGGACCGCATCAGGAGCAATCCACATCGCATCGCCATAGGAATAGAAGCGATAGTCCCGTTCGATCGCCGTCGCGTAAAGCGCCAGCAGGCGTTCGCGTCCGATCAGGGCACTGACGAGCAGAAGCAGGGAACTCTTGGGAAGGTGAAAATTGGTCAGAAGCCCCTGAACCACCGCGAAGCGATAACCGGGCTGGATCACCAGATCAACCGGCCCCTTCAGGGGCTTCAGAACGCCATGCCCGGCCTGCGCAGCGCCCTCAAGGGCTCGCACACTCGTGGTGCCCACGGCGATCACCCGCCCCCCCCGGGCCCGGCAGTCGGCAACGGCATCCACCACCTCCGGTTTGACCTCCACCCACTCACTGTGGAGGGTGAGGTTGGTGAGATCCTCCGTCTCCACAGGGCGGAAGGTGCCAAGGCCAACGTGCAGGGTGACGCGGGCAATCTCGACACCCTTACGCTGCAGAGCGGACAGCAACGCATCGCTCAGGTGAAGACCGGCCGTCGGAGCGGCAACCGCCCCTGGCTGCGACGCATAGCGGGTCTGATAGCGGGTCTGGTCGTCGGGATTGTGCCGATCGATGTAAGGAGGCAACGGCACCTCGCCGTAACGCTCCAGCAATCCCTCAATGCCAACGGCGTCGTCACAGCCATCGGGAAACTGAACCAGGCGCCCTCCAGTCTCCTCATCGATCGCGATCACGTGCAGAGGCAACGGCTCCTGATTGAGTCCCTCCAGCCACACCTGATCACCAGGCCTGAGCTTCTTGGCAGGCTTCGCCAGACATAACCACTGGCCATGCCCACGAGCCTCCAGCACCAGGAGTTCGGCCTGGCCACCACCGGCACGACGGACCCTCAGCCGGGCACGGAGAACACGGGTGTCATTGACGACCAGTAGATCTCCGGACTGCAGGGCGTTCTGCCAATCCCAGACCTGCTGGTGTTGCGTCAGCTCAGGTCCACCCTCACAGGGAGGCGCGACCAGCAATCGGGCCGCATGCCGTGGCTCGGCAGGTGATTGTGCGATGCGTTCGTCCGGCAGGACGTAGTCGTAGGAGCTGAGCTGACGATCCCTTGAATCGGGCACGGACGCCTGAGGTGCGGACTCACCCATGCTGCCCAATCGAGGGGAGCAGCCAGCTCACCGTCATCAGACGGCCAGGCTCTCCGGTCGGTTCTCGATCAGATCAGCCAGGTCCTTGAGGAAGGCTGCACCGTCAGCGCCGTAGATGACACGGTGATCAGCGGTGAGGTTGACCTGCATCTGACGCTTCACGGCGATGGATCCATCCTTTCCAGCCACAACGGTGGGACGTGACGCGGCAACGGCCAGGATCGCTCCGGTCCCGGGCGGAAGAATCGCATCAAACCGGTCGACCCCGAACATACCGAGGTTGGAAAGGGTGAACGTGCCCGTGCTGTACTCCTCAGGTTGCAGCTGCTTGCTGCGGGATCGCTTCACGAGATCTGCCCACTGGCGCGACATTTCGTAGAGATCCGTACGATCCGCCTGACGCAGCACAGGCGTGATCAGTCCGCCGTCTTCCATCGCCACAGCAACGGCCACATTGACGTCAGCGGGATAGGCCATCCCGGCAGCGGTCGTGGCGGCATTGACCTGGGGATGACGGGCGAGTGTCACGGCCACAGCCTTCGCGAGCAGGGCCGTCATCGTGACGCCCTTGGGCTTCACCTGCTTGTAGAAGACGTCCAGTTTGTCGGTGGTGATTGTGTAACCGACGCGGAAGCACGGAACCGCCAGGCTGGCCTCCATGTTGCGGTTGACCGCCGCCTGAAGCGTGTTGAAGGCAACGGTGTCGCCGGGCGCACCGAAGCTGTTGCCGGCAGGGGATGCAGGGGCCGCCGCCGGTGCTGCACCGGGAGCTGCTGCCGTGCCTTCTCCCACCCGAGGGGGTGTGACCGGACGCCCGGCGGCACGCTCAACATCTTCTGCCTGAATCCGGCCGTTGGGGCCCGAACCGCGCACGGTTGCCAGGTTGACTCCCATCTGTGACGCCAGCTTCTTGGCGCGGGGACTCGCCACGAGGCGACCATCATTGACGACGGGGGCCGGTGCCGCTGGTGCGGGAGCGGGCACCGACGGTGCGGGAGCCTGCTGCGTGGGCGCGGGCGGAGCGGATGGAGCCGCAGGAGCTGACGCCGGGGTCGACGGAGCAGCCGGTGCCTGGGGCGCGGCGCCACCCGACCCACCGCTCTTGGCCTGCGCCTCAGCGATTTCGGCCTCGGTCTCGACGATCAGGCCGATGGTTTCACCCACGGGAGCCGTGCTGCCCGCAGGCATCAACACCGCCGCCAGATATCCCTCATTGAAGGATTCGACATCCATGTCGGCCTTGTCGGACTCAACAACAAGAACCGACTCGCCGCGGCCCACCTTGTCTCCGGGCTTCTTGAGCCACTCGACGATCTTCCCCTCCGTCATTGTGGAGCTGAGGGCAGGCATGAAGATGTCGTGGGTCGCCAAAACCGTCTCCAGAGGGGCTGAGTAGGGGGATTTTACGGGCCGACAGGCCTGGAACAGGTGGGGTCAACCCTGCTGGATTGACTCAACCACGCCATCCCGCACCACGACGGCCACCTGCATCTTGCTGACAAGGTTGTCCCCCACGGTGAGGTCACAGAAGCTTTCGATCTGGCCCTGATCCACGATCTGTTCCATCTCAACGTCGCGCACCTGGGCCTGCTGCTGCAGGAGATTGCGCTTTTGCTCCTCCAGTTCCGCCCGCTTGGCTGCCACCTGTTGCTGCACCTGGGCCACCTGGTCCTGAACGCGCGGATCGAGGGGGTTGGCGCTCTGGCGACGCACCTCATCGACCACCTGCTGGCCCTCCTGCTCAAGCTGAGCCAGTTGCTGATCGGTGGTGGCGATGGCGTTACTGAGTTCGCGCTCGGCCTCCTCCTTCCAGGCAGGGGTGACCACGGCACGCACAGCGATGGTGCGCTTGATCGTCAGAGTGGTGCCGTCGGACATGGGGATGAAGAGAGAGGGCCAAGCGTCTCAGCCCCGGGCACAGGGGTCAACCCGCATCCATGGGGGGTTCCCGATCGCCGCCTAGCGGCCGTAAATGGCGGCGATGGCGACGGCATCACGCGCCGTGATCCGATCTCGCCGTTGCTTCAGCGTCTGCGTGAGCAGGCCGTTCTCAATCGAGAACGGGGCCACGAGAGCGACGCCAAGCAGGCGTTCATCCGGTCGGGCCCCATGGCGCTCGGCAAGCAGACGATTGAACTCACCACGCAGACGCCTGGAGAGGTCGGCCTGGCCGGGTGAGCCTGGTCCGTCAAGGACAACGGTGATATTGATCCCGTGAGACAGAGCCCAGGTCTGCATCGTCTCCTGGTGGGGCACGACCAACGCGGCAAGCTGCTTCTCGTCCTGACCCACAAGCATCACCTGCTCCACGAGAGGACTGGCCACCAGGCATTCCTCCAGGGGGCCAGGCTCGATGTTCTCTCCACTGCTGAGAACGATGGTGTCCTTGGCACGTCCGGTCAGCACGACCGATCCATCAGGGAGAAGCAGCCCCAGATCACCGGTGTCGAACCAGCCCTCAGCGTCCAGCACCTTGGCTGTGGCATCAGGCTTGCCCAGGTAACCGGCCATCACCTGAGGACCTCGCACCAGAACAACCCCACGCTGCCGGAAACCGAGGGGATGGCGGGTTTCGGGATCCACAACTCGGAATTCAGTCTCTGGCAACGGCTGCCCCGAGCTGCCACGGATGTTGCGCCACGGGCGTCGACAGCTGACCACAGGGCTGGTTTCCGTCAGGCCGTAGCCCACCAGCAGCTCGATCCCGACGGCCTCATAGAACGCATCCACATGGGGGGCGATGGCCCCTCCGCCGTTGATGGGGTACGCCAGCTGACCGCCACTGAGTTGGGCGCGGAGCTTCGGCCAGATGAGTCTGGATGCCAGGGCATGGGCGGGCCAGCGCCGGCTGGCCTCCAGGGCCGCTTTCAGCCGCTGGCGTTTGCCGAGGGGCTCCACCAGCAGATCACCGGCGCGGCGACGGGCCAGGCAGTAAGCCTGGCTGTTGGTCAGAGCCGAACGCAACAACCGCTGTCGGGAGGGGGGAAAGGTTTTGAGAACGTCCTCAAAACCGGCCTGGACCGCCTCCCAGAGACGGGGGACGGTGGCCATCACCACCGGTTTCACCCGCGGCAGATCTTTCTTGAGTTGTTTGATCGTGGTGTAGGTCTGCGAACAGGCGCAGGAAAAGAAGTAGTACTCAGCACTGCGTTCGTAGGAATGCCAGATCGGCAGCACGCTGAGCACCGGCGCTCCGGGCCTGGGGTGAGCGACGCAGGCAAGACTGCGAATCTGGTGCAGGAGATTTCCGTGGGTTAAGGGCACACCCTTGGGCTCACCTGTCGTGCCGGACGTGTAGAGGATGGTCGCTGTCTGGGTCGCCGCCGACGCGGGACGTTGTCCGGTCGGCGTGGCTGAATCCTGACCCTGCGCCCCCCGCCCCTGGAGGTCCTCCCAACCGATCGCACCACCCTCCGGCTCCCCCTCGAGCTGGATCACGCACCGAAGCCGCGCCCGTTGGGCATCCGTCAGGTCAAGACGCCGCAGCAGGTCAGCGTTCTGCACCACAAGAGCGACCGCAGCGCTGTCCTGAAGGATGTAGTGGAGCTCGGGAACGGGTGCCGCCGCACCACGCACAGCACTGATGGCACCGGCCCGCATCAGCCCCTGATCCATCACCAGCCAACGGGGGCTGTTCTCCGCAAACAGGCCCACCACATCACCAGGTTCGATGCCGAGTTGTCGGAGGCCTTCGGCAGTGGTGGCGATCCGGGCCTCCAGCTCCCTGTAGCTGAACCGTTCCGGATGGGCCGCATGGGGGGCATCCACGGCCATGACCTCCGGATGATTGGCGGCAAGCCAGAGCCACATCTCATCCACCCGGCTGAAATCATCAACGTGACTGCGGGCAGCCAACGCCACCTGCTCGCGGGGGGTGGGACTCCAGCTGGCGCGGGCGGCAGTGGGCACGGCATTCGGGAACAGATCGCCTAGGGCTATCACCCTTGATGCGGCTCGGCAATCATGAATCTCTGCTCCTGGAAGCCGGGAGACTGCCACGCCAGTGCGAAACGGGACGACAGCGCACTGCGCAGCAGCCGCTGCACCTCCGTCAGCGACAGGCCGGGAATCCAGTCGCAGAGTCGGCCCACCGGCTTCCCTGTGAGGCCACAGGGGACCACCTGCGAAAAACCACTGAGGTCGCCGTCGACATTCAACGCCAGGCCGTGCTGGGTGATCCAGCGACGGCAGCCCACACCGATGGCTGCCACTTTCCGACCGTCAAGCCAGACCCCGGTCATGCCCTCCACCCGTTCCCCACAAAGGCCGAGCTGGCTCAGCACATCCAGCACCACCTGTTCAAGTTCTCGCAGATACCAGTGCAGGTCACAGCGACGCCGACGCAGATCCAGCACGGGATAGGCCACCAGCTGCCCGGGCATGTGATGGGTCACCTCCCCACCACGGTCGATGCGATGCAACGGTGCCGGCGGATCCGATGGATCAAACAGCAGGTGCTGATCCGAGGCTCCGCGTCCCAGGGTGTAACAGGGTGGATGTTGCAGGAGCCACACCGCCTCAAGGCTGACGGCAGGGGCGGTACCGCTGAAGTCGTGCATCCCTGGGGCCTCAAGCAACTGGTGTTGCCAGTGCTGCTGCCAACGCCAGGCCTGTTCGAAGGGAACCAACGCCTGCGGCTCGAAAAGAAATGCCGCATGCCTGTGGGCGTGCAGGTTTTGCGTCTCTAGCTTGCGGATATCAACCGGCACCGGAGGGATGCCATGAAGCTTCTAATCCATGGTCGCAACCTGGACGTGACCTCAGCTTTGCGTGACTACACCGAAGCGAAGCTCGAGCGCGCCGTTCAGCACTACAACGACATGGTGGTGGAAGCCGATGTGCACCTCTCCGTTGCACGCAACCCGCGCGTGCCTCAACAGACAGCGGAAGTGACTGTCTTCGCCAACGGCACTGTGATCCGCGCCCAGGAGCGCAGCGAGAATCTCTACGCCAGCATTGATCTGGTCGCCAACAAGCTGACCCGACAGCTCCGTCGCTACAAGGAGCGTCACAGCGATCACCACCACAGCGCCGGGCATCGTGCAAGCGCAACTCCCACGACCGAAGCGGTTCTCCACGACTCATCCGTGGATGGATCCCTGCTGGAAGGAAAGGAAGCCCATCTTCCGGATCCGGGAGTTCGCAGGAAGTATTTTCCGATGCCGGCGATGCGGGTCGAGGACGCCAGGCACCAGCTCGACCTGATTGATCACGACTTCTACATGTTCCGCGACGCAGACACCGACCAGTTGCAGGTGATCTACCGGCGGAACCACGGCGGCTACGGGGTGATTCAGGCGCGAGACTGACACCACCCCCAACACCCTCGTGCATCGCCGCCCATGCCGCGCTCGCATCGACAGCGGGAGCTTCCTGATCTGGCCCCGCTGATCGTCCAGGCCCTTCTCGACCCGATGCTCAGCCTGGAGGGCCTGCAGGAGGGCTGCGACGTGGCGCGCCATTGCGGCTTCGGACGTCTGTGTGTTCCCCTGAGCCGGCTCCAGCCAGTGCGCGAACGCCTGGGAGCCCCCGGCGCGACACGGCTGGATGCCGTGATCGCCTTTCCCTTCGGAACGGTCCCACCGGAGCTGAAGCTGCAGGCCTCCGAATGGGCCGCAGAGCACGGCGCTGATGCCCTGAGTGTGGTGCCTTCGATGTCGGCGCTGGTCGATGGCAACGTCAATGCGTTTGCGGAGGAGCTGGCCCAGTGCTGTGCGGTCGGACTCCCCGTCACGGTGATCCTGGATCTGAACCGGATGGTGCCCGAGGTACTCGGCACCGCCGTGGAAGCGGCCATCGATGCCGGAGCAGCGGCTGTTCAGAGTGGTAATGGCTTCGGTGGTGCCGCCAGGGGAGAGCAGATCCGAAACCTGGTCAGTCACTGCCGCGGCCGATGTGGCATCCAGGCAGCTGGAGGCATCCACACGCTCGCGCTATGCGAGGAACTGCTTGAGGCTGGTGCCACAGCCCTGGGCACGAGCAGCGGGCCACAGTTGCTCCAGGCGTTGCGAGCACCGATCGCCAGCGAGTCCACCGAATGAGTGATCGCAGATTGGTCGGGCTGGCGCTGAAGGTGGGTCCCCTCGGCGAGCACGACCGTCTTCTCACCCTCCTGAGCGATGAGGAGGGCGTCATCCGAGTGGCCGTGCCGGGAGCACGCAGGCCCCGCAGCAGCCTTGCCGCTGCTGTGCCACTGACCCAGTTGGAGCTGCAGGTTGTTGGCCGACGCGGACTTCCCCGGGTCAGGCAACTGAAAGTTCAGCACAACTTCAGCGGCGTGGGACAACGCCTGGAAACCCTGGCCGGGGCCCAGGCTCTGGCGGAACTTTGCATCGCCATGGTGGAGGGCGATGACCCGCTGATCGGCCTTCGGGAGACCGTGGAATTTCATCTGACACGACTGGAAGCGATCAGCCGGTCCGACACAAGCAGCACCCTGGCCCTGGCCAGCTGCGTGCAGGCCTGCGTCCATCTTCTGGCCCTGGGGGGATACGGACTTCCTCTCCAGAGTTGTTGCCGAACCGGTAGAGCCCTGGTGCCTCCGATCGGCCGATGGGAGTGGCGATGCAGCCTGATGCCCAATGAAGGCTTCGTCATCGGGGATGCGCCGGGATCAGCGCTGCAGTTGAACCCCTCGGAACTGGCCCTGCTCCAGCGACTGCCGAGGGCGGAGATCCCACGCCGCCGCGATGGCGGCCTGATGGGGCCACTGGATGTCTGGCTGCGCCTGCTGACCGTGATTGAACGCTGGATCCACTGCCATCTCCCCAGACCGGTGCGGTCCCTGGCGATGCTTCACGAAGCCATGCTGATTCCCGCTGCAAACGGCGCTGAGCGATCATGAGCCGGTCTTCAGTGGGACTTTGAGCGGACCATCCATCAACAGCCCGGAACCTGCTCTGCCGACCGGCGGCAATCCTGAGGGCGGAAGGGGACTGCAGGCTGTTCTGCGCCTGAGCGATTTCCGCAAGCTCTGGATCGGGCAGATCTTTTCCCAGCTGGCCGACAAGTTCTACATCGTGCTGATGGTCTTTCTGATCGATCAGCACCTGTTGCTGACGTCCCATCAGAACGGCGTTCTGGCAGACGTGGTGTCCGAATACGGACTGGACATCAGCACCCGAACCCAGGTCATCACACTGCTGGCAACAGGCATTTTTGTCGCCAACACACTGCCGGCCATGGTGCTCGGCAGCGTGGCGGGGGTGTGGGTGGATCGCTGGCCCAAACGGCGAGTGATGGTGGCCTCCAATGCGCTGCGGGCACTGATGGTGCTGTTCACTCCGCTGTTTCTGATTCCCGGTCCCCTGATCCTCGGCCTGCCCTGGGGCTACTGGGGTCTGATTGGCATGACCTTCATCGAGTCGGTGCTGACCCAGTTCTTCGCCCCGGCTGAACAGGCCGCCATCACCCAGCTCGTGCCAGGAGAGCATCTGCTTGCGGCCAATTCTCTTTACCAGACGACAAGCATGGGCGCGACGATCGTCGGTTTCGCCCTTGGCGAGCCCATTCTCAGAACCCTCAATCACCTGTTGGGACTGGTCGGCATCAACGGGGGCGAATTCATTCTTCTGCCGTTCTGCTACGGCATGGCCGCCCTCAGCCTTGTGGCGATCCAGCACCGGGAACAGAGCATTCCGAATGACGGTCGGTCGGTCTGGACGGAAATCGGCGAGGGCCTTCAGGTGCTGAAACGCATCCCAAGCGTGCGCAACGCCATGGTGCATCTCGTGCTGCTGTACAGCCTGCTGGCAGCCCTGTACGTACTCGCACTGCAGCTGGCTGGACTAATTCAGGCACTCGGCCCATCGGGTTTCGGCACATTGCTGGCCATGAGTGGTCTCGGAATGGCCATCGGAGCTGTGGTGATTGCCCAGCTGGGGCATCACTTCAGCAGGAGGCGTCTCACGGCTGCGGGCCTGGGAACCATCACCTTCTCCTTGGTTCTGCTGAGCCAGTTCAAGGGCTCCCTGAACAGCACCCTGGCTCTGTGCGGGATCCTCGGTGTCGGTGCCGCACTCGTCGCCATACCGGCCCAAACCACAATCCAGGAGGAAACCCCGGAATCCCAGCGTGGACGCGTGTTCGGTCTGCAGAACAACCTGATCAACATTGCCCTGAGCCTTCCTCTGGTTCTGGCGGGGACCCTGGTGAGCAGCGTCGGGCTCAGCCCGGTGCTCTGGCTGCTGGCTTTGCTGGCTTTGGTGGCGGCCCTGCTCGAGCGCCCCTGGCAGCGCTGCTAGTTTGCTTGTTCAGATACGGGAATGACAGATCGGGTGGCCCATATCGCCTGGCTGGGAAAGAAATCTCCGTTCTGCGGCAACGTCACCTACGGGCTCAGCACCACCGAGGCGCTGCGCAGTCGTGGGCATCAGACAAGCTTCATCCACTTCGACAACCCTGGGGCACCTGGCAGCACCACATCACTGCTGGCGAACGACCCTGATGTGAGCCTGCCCTATCTCGTTAAATCGCAGGTTTACACCATCCCGTCCCCGCGCGCTCAGCGTGAACTGAGGGAATCGCTGGAACGATTGCAGCCTGATCTCGTTCACGCCAGCCTCACGCTCTCACCGCTTGACTTTCGACTTCCAGACCTCTGCCAGCAGCTCGGAGTTCCCCTGGTCGCAACCTTTCACCCCGCCTTCGATGCCGGTCTGCGCAATCTCTCAGCGGGCACGCAACAGCTGACCTACCAGCTCTACGCACCGGCACTGGCCCGCTACGACAGGGTCATTGTGTTTTCAGACCTGCAAGCCGATGTGCTGGCGAGGCTGGGTGTTCAGGCAGACCGTCTTGCCGTCATCCCCAACGGCGTGGATCAGACCCGCTGGACACCACGAAGTCCATCCAGCGTCAGTTGCCGTCGACGGGTTCGTGAACGGCTGGGCCATGACCGGATCTTTCTCTACATGGGGCGGGTCTCAACCGAAAAAAACGTGGAGGCCCTGCTCAAAGGCTGGAAACTGGTGAACCCATCCGGGTGCAGGCTTGTGATCGTGGGGGACGGGCCGCTCAGGGCCACGCTGCAGAACACCCATGCCGATGACGATGTCCTCTGGTGGGGCTACGAGTCAGATCTCGAGACCAGAATCGCGCTGCTCCAGGAGTCCGAGGTTTTTGTCTTGCCAAGCCTGGTGGAGGGATTGTCCTTGGCATTGCTGGAGGCCATGGCCAGTGGATGCGCCTGTCTTGCCACCGACGCCGGCGCTGATGGAGAGGTGCTGGCGGAGGGCGCCGGCATCGTGTTGAGCACCCAGGGTGTTGCCACCCAGCTCCGCACGCTTCTCCCGGTTCTCAGGGACCAGCCCCTGCTCACCGCTGAACTCGGCAGGCGTGCCCGTGAGCGCGTACTGGAGCGTTACACCCTCAGCAGCAACATCGACGCCCTGGAAGAGCTCTACAGAACCCTTCTGGCCACTCCACTGGCCGCCTGAGAGGCAAGGGCGTCGACAAGGACTTACCCCAAGCGCTTGCCGTGCTCGGCAGCAGCCACAACGGCCTCAATCAACGCTGACCGCAACCCCGACTGCTCCAGACGTCTGATCGCCGCCATCGTGGTGCCTCCGGGCGAGGCGACCATGTCCTTGAGCTGCGCAGGATGGAGATGCTTTTCATGCAGCAGTGCAGCCGTGCCTGCCAGGGTCCGATGCGCCAGATGATGGGCTTGATCACGAGGCATGCCGACGGCGACTGCCCCGTCAGCCAT
Organism: Synechococcus sp.; assembly: GCA_042954165.1. Lineage (GTDB taxonomy): Bacteria > Cyanobacteriota > Cyanobacteriia > PCC-6307 > Cyanobiaceae > Synechococcus_C. The sequence continues at coordinate 2,762 of JBGKDM010000013.1, read as the reverse complement.
CGCTTCAGCAATCATGGCGACATAGGCGGGCCCTGACGATGTCAGGGCGAGGAAGGCATCGAGACGCTCCTCCGGCAAAACCAGCACTTCGCTGACCGGCGAAAAAAATGCCTGAACCTGTTGGCGATGCTGGTCCGTGATGCCATTCCCCCAGGCCAGGCCCGTGAGTCCGGCGCGAACCAGGGATGGGGTGTTGGGCACAGCGCGGACACAGACCCGCCCGGGGAAGGCCTGCTCGAGGCGCGCCAGGGTGACACCCGCCAGCACCGAGATCAGCAATGGAGGGTCGCCGGACCCCACCGGTGGCGCTGTGGCCGCGACCGCATCCAGCTGATGGGGCTTGATGGCAAGAAGTTGAAGCGAACCTTCCCAGGCGCTTGAAGCGCTGGCATCCGCCGCTTCGACAACAGTGAGACCGTCAGGCAGCTCAGAGACCAGACGTGAGGCGGTCGACGAACGGCCGACCACGGCAATCACCTCAGAGGGGGGCCAGGATCCCTGCTCAAGCAACGGCAACAAAAGGGCCTGAGCCATACGGCCCAGACCGATCACACCCAAGGAACAGCCCACGGAGATCAGACGATCAGTGATCTCAGAGTGCCGCAGCGCTGGCTTCGCCCCAAGCAGGCGCTGGAGCGACACTGGCATCCGCGGAGCTCTGATCGATGTCCTTGCTCACAACGGTTGGCGATGAAACCTCATCCTGACTGGCATTGGTGACGGTCACGCAGCTCGGAGCGAAGAGAAAAATGCTTTCTCCGACACGCTCCTGATGGCCGTCAATCGCGAAGGTGCCACCGGCGACGAAATCAACGGCGCGCTGGGCCTGATCAGGCTCCATCATCGTGAGGTTGAGGATCACGGTCTTGCGCTCACGCAAAGCCTGAATCGCCCGAGGCATTTCATCGAAGCTGCGGGGCTCCATCAGATTCACTTCCGCAGCATTCGTGCTGATTCCAGGCATTCCGATCACATTCGAACTGCCGCCTGTGAAGGGCTCGGCATCGGCGAACGGGTTGCCGGCGTCCAGGGGAGCCAATGCCCCGCCGACAGCGTGCGTAGCCCCCTGGTCAGCCTCGAGCTCCTCACCGGTGTCGTAATCGAGATCGTCGTAATCGCCCTCGAGATACTCATCGCCAGCAACAACTGCACGGAGGCGGGAAATCAGCGACACCTGAAGACTGCAAAAACCTTGACCCTGGATAGCGCTCCAATCAAGGCCGAGCAAGCGCTCTGAACATTTCAATTGTTTTACCGGAGCCAGGTCAGTTGGGGGTCCCGTTCACGCCCGGGGCAACAGGTCGAGGACCGAACAAAGCGGACCCGACCCGCACCCAGGTCGCCCCCTCCTCAGCGGCGTCCCGCCAGTCCCCGCTCATCCCCATGGAGCACTCGCGCAGGTTCATGCGATCAGCGAGAGCCCGACACTCGCGAAACAGCGATCGCCTGGCCTTCCCATCCAGACCCTGGGGCGCCATCGCCATCAACCCCCCGATCCTGAGGCTGGTGAGCGCCTGCAGCGCCGGCCAGGCCTCAGCAAGGGCACCAGGATCCCAGCCTCCTTTCGATGGATCGGGGCGCAGCTTGACCTGCAGGAATCCATCGGGCCGCACGCCCTCCTCAGAGGCGATCCGATCAACACGCTGAGCCAGCGCGAGCGAATCGATGGAATGGATCACTGAGAACGACTTCACCACAGGGCGCACCTTGTTGGCTTGCAGGCGGCCGATGAAATGCCAGCGAAGGTTGTCGAGATCCCCAAGCGCAGCCTGCTTCGGCAGGGCTTCCTGCACCCTGCTCTCACCGAAGTCAAGTTGGCCAAGCCCGGCCAGCTGCCTGACGGGATCAGCAGGGTGCCCCTTGCTGACGGCAAGCAGACGGACACCGGCAGGAAGCTGGGATCGCAGTGTGAACAGCCGTTCTTCCCGTGCCTGAAAATCAGACCCCATGACGTCCCCGGCAGCAGTCAGATGAAGGTCTGATCAAACAGCTGCTTCCAGCGTTGGTGCTCATCCTGACCATCCCTGCGACTGCGGGCCAGATTGATCTCGGCATGGTGCCGGGCGTCCTGAAAGGGAATCACCTCAAACTGGGCGCCTCTTGGCTGGAGCGTCACCAGGAAGAACATTCTCTGGGCATAGAGGGTGGCGTAGACATCCCTGCCCTCGCCGGCGGGAGCCACCCGATAGAGCATCCCGAAGGTGGGGTGATTGAGGTATCGCTCGGCTTCCACGTCCCGAACAGCAGTCAGTTCAGAAAGAACCGTACCGTCCGCGCAACCCAAGCATCAGCACCAGGGCGACCGCGGCGAGGCAATTGAGGGAGACAACGCCTTTACTGGCAATCGATCTGGGCCGAAAGTGTTCGTATGGCAACCAAGACCCACCCCGGGCGACGAGCGCTTCCGCTCCCTGCTCCGCCCGCAGAAGGATGTTGGCCAGAAGACGCTCCCCAACTGACAGCACCAGACCAAACGATGCCTTCAGCCCGAGAGCCTTGAACGTGACGGCCCGACTCGCCAGGGCTCTCAGCAGATTCTGAAGCTCTACCTGCACCAGAGGAAGAAAACGGAGGGCCAGAAGAAGTTGAAAGCTGAGACGATCCACCGGAATGCCAATCACTCGCAGTGGCGCCAGCACCCAGCTCAGGGCCCAGACCAGATCCTCACTGGCCGTGGTCAGAAGCATCAGGTTGACGCTGTGCACGACCGTGAGAATCAGCGTGGAGGTGTTGAGCCCGAGTTCCGCGGAGCGTCGACTGAC
>JBGKDM010000012.1:0-10484 GCA_042954165.1 Synechococcus sp. | reverse complement strand
TCAGCAGCTCTCGGCGATCACAACGCATCCGCACCGAACCCATCGGGGAGCAGCATGGGGCATTCCCTGCTGATCCGCAGCCGATGAACATCGACGGCAAGGCCTGGCGCACCATCTGGCTGGAGCCTGACGGTTGCTCGGTCGGGGTGATTGACCAGACGCTGCTGCCCCATCGCTTCACCACCCGACAACTCCGCAGCTGTGCTGAAGCGGCCGAGGCCATCCGCAGCATGGTGGTGCGCGGTGCACCTCTGATCGGGGTCACCGGTGCCTACGGCCTGATGCTTGCGCTGCAGGCTGACGCATCCGATGCCGCGCTGCAGGCGTCGTTCGATCAGCTCAATGCCACCCGCCCCACGGCGGTCAACCTGCGCTGGGCGCTGGAGCGGGTGCGCGACCTGGTGCTCCCCCTGGCCCCTGAGGAGCGGGCCCGCGCCGCCCGGGAGGAGGCCGGTCGCATCGCCGATGAGGATGTGGCGATGTGCTCAGCCATCGGTGATCACGGCCTTGCACTCTTCAGGCAGCTGGCCGAGGCCCGGTCGCCCGATCGCCAGCGGGATCCCTTCAACGTGCTCACCCACTGCAATGCCGGCTGGTTGGCCACGGTGGACTGGGGCACGGCCCTGGCGCCCATCTACAAGGCCCATCGCGCCGGGATCAACATCCACGTCTGGGTGGATGAAACCCGACCCCGTAACCAGGGTGCCTCGCTCACGGCCTACGAACTGGGCCGGGAGGGGATTCCCCACACCGTGATCGTGGACAACGCCGGTGGTCATCTGATGCAGCACGGACAGGTGGATGCGGTGATCGTCGGCACCGATCGCACCAGCCGCTCAGGGGATGTCTGCAACAAGATCGGCACCTATCTCAAGGCCCTGGCTGCGAAGGACAACGACGTGCCCTTCTACGTGGCTTTGCCGGCATCAACGATTGACTGGTCCATTGACAACGGCCTTGCGGAGATCCCGATCGAGGCCCGTGCCGCCGCCGAAGTGACGGCGATCCAGGGGCGTGACGCCGCCGGTCAGGTGAGCTGTGTGCAGCTGACTCCGGACGGCAGTGATGGCTTCAATCCGGCGTTTGATGTCACCCCTGCCCGTCTGGTGACGGCATTGATCACCGAACGGGGTGTGGCGGCTGCCAGCGAGGCGGGCCTGAGGGGGCTCTATGCCCATGACTGAACAGGCCCTGCGGGAGCAGCTGGTGGCTGTGGCCCGTCGCATGAATGCCTCGGGGCTGAATCAGGGCACTTCCGGCAATCTTTCGGCACGGATCCCAGGCGGTCTGCTGATCACACCCAGTTCGCTCTCCTATGAGGTGATGGAGCCGGCTGACCTTGTGGCGATCGAGTCCAGCGGACGCCCACGGGATGCCATGGCCAGGCGCCCCTCGTCGGAGTGGAGGCTCCATGCCGATGTGCTGACGGCCAGGCCCGAGTTTCAGGCCGTGCTGCACTGCCATCCGGTGCATGCCACGGCCCTGGCCTGCCACGACCGTGGCATTCCGCCCTTCCACTACATGACCGCGGTGGCGGGAGGGGATGACATCCGCTGTGCCCCCTACGCCACCTTCGGGACCGACCAGCTGTCGCAGTTGACGGTGGAGGCGATGCGGGGGCGCAAGGCCTGTCTTCTCGCCCGTCATGGGCTGGTCAGTGCCGGTGAGACCCTTGATCAGGCCCTGAGGATCGCCGTGGAGGTGGAGACCCTCGCCCGGATGTATCTCCAGGCCCTGCAGCTGGGGGAGCCCCCCCTGCTCTCGCCGGAACAGATGAAGGCGGTGCATGCCCAGTTTCAGGGGCTCCATTACGGCCAGTCGGATCAGAGCCCGAGGTGATGCCGGAAAAAGGCCTCGGTGGCCTCCAGTACGGCGATCTGCACGGCGCTGTCGCGGAATCCATGGCCCTCCTCCGCAAAGGTGTGCACCTCCACGGGGATGTGGTTCCGGCGCAGGGCCTCCGCCATCCTTTCGGTCTGCTCCGGAGGAACCACCTTGTCCTGGAGACCCTGAAAGAAGATCACCGGGCAGCGGATCCGATCGGCATGGTGCAGGGGTGAACGCTGCTCGTAGAGCGTCCGCTCCTGAGGCCAGGCCCCCACGAGCCTGTCCAGGTACCGGGCTTCAAATCGGTGGGTGCCGCTTGCCATGGCGGTGAGATCGCTCACGGCATAGCGGCAGGCGCCGGCGCGAAACACATCGGTGAAGCAGAGGCAGGCCAGGGTGGTGAAGCCTCCGGCGCTGCCGCCCTCCATCGCGATCTGCTCAGGGTGCGCCCGTCCGCTGGCCACAAGGGCCCGGGCGGCCGCCGCACAGTCTTCGACGTCCACACGACCCCAGCCGCGTTGCAGCCGCTCGCGATAGGCGCGGCCGAATCCTGTGGAGCCTCCGTAATTCACGTCAACGACGCCCCAGCCGCGCGAGGTCCAGAACTGAATGCCCAGGCTGAGCCCTGTTCGGGCCATGGCGGTGGGACCGCTGTGGCCTTTCACCAGCAGGGGAGCGGCGCCGGCGTGGTCACCCTGTGGCGGGTAGTACCAGGCGTGGGTGCGCTCGCCGTCTGATCCTTCGAACCAGAGCGCTTCCGCCTGGCTGATCTGGGTTTCGAGAAGGGACGGCTCCGTCGCGGGGGTATGCCACCAGCGGCCGCTGGCCAGGTCGAGCTCCAGCAACCCCATGCCACGCACACCGTTGCTGGCGATGGCCACGGCTCTCCCGTCGGCGGCCCGCAGTCCGGCCAGATCATCAAACGGTTGCTCAACGGTCAGCACCGTGCCGTCGTCGCCGAGACGTTGCAGGCTCCAGCGGCCCTGCGCGCAGGCTGCCGCAAGCACCTGCTCGCCGTCCCAGGCTGTGGTGGACATGCCATAGATCCACTGCGGCATGGCGCATTCCGCCTGCATCGGCCAGGGGCGATCCCACCCGGAGACAGTGGCGTTGGCATCCGGGCACCCCTGGATCAGATTCCACCAGCCGCTGCTGTCTTCCGCTACCAGCAGCTGACCGTCAGGGCGCCACTGCGGTTGGAACACCGAGGTGGGCCGCGGCGCCGTGCTGGTGCCTCCGAGATGTTGCGTCGGTTGCAACGGTGCTCCGGTTTCGCTCAGGGCGGCGATCCAGAGACTGCTGGCATCCCAGGGCATCGACGGTTGTTCCCATTCGACCCAGGCCAGCCGTGAGCCGTCGGGACTCAGGCTCATGTATCCAGCGAAATCCCTGGGGGCATGCAGAACCTGAGGTGTCTGATCCGTGTGGGTCAGATCCACGCTCACCAGCCAGTCGCGGCCATCGGCTTCCCGCACGCCCAGCCAGCGTTGGCGGTGCGGGTCGATCAAGCCGTCCCCCAGCACCGCGCCGGGTGCGGTGAGCCTGCGGGGAGACGTGATGGCCTGCAGGGCCGGTGCGTCGTGATCGCCCCGGGACAGACCCTGCCAGCGCTGACTCCAGAGGCTGCCGTCGTGGTCGTCGACCCAGGCCAGGGTCAGTTCATCATCATCGGCATGGCAGGCCAGTGCGCCTCCGCCGTAGTCATGAACCCGACTGCGCAGGTTGCACGGGGCGGGGGTGAGTTCCTGGGGTGGTCGCTTTTGGGCAGTCCAGGGTCGAATCAGAACCGTGGTGCGCCCCCGTTCCTGCGGCCGTTGCTCCAGCCAGAGCACCCATTGCCCCACCAGTTGGGGGTCCCGCAGCACAGGGCTCCGGCCGAGGGCGACGGACGCAGGCAGCGGTGTGGCCTGCTCGGATGCGGGGGAGGGGGACACGGCGTCTGTCGGCGAGGGATCGGGCAAGGAAAGGCCGTTGGGTCTGGCATCGCCAGGCTCTGCCTAGAGTGGCCTGACACCATCCAATCGCGAGAACAGGATCTTGGCCCGCAGCTTCGCTCAACTGGCACGGTCCGCTGAACGGAGCAGTTCATCCGTGGCGGTGCCGAAGGAAGCCCTCGAGGTTTCGCCTCTGGAGATTCACAAGCTCGGCAACGAGGTGCTGCGGCAGGAGGCCCGGCGGATCAGCAAGGTGGATGAGTCGGTGCGTGAGTTGGCCCGTGACATGCTCCGGAGCATGTACACCGCCAAAGGCATTGGCCTGGCCGCCCCTCAAGTGGGTGTGCACAAGCAGCTGCTGGTGATCGATCTCGATCTTGAGAACGCAGCGTCTCCCCCGCTGGTGCTGATCAATCCTGAGATCACGGCCTCCAGCGCTTCTGTGGACACCTACGAGGAGGGCTGTCTCAGCATTCCCGGCGTCTACCTCGATGTCATTCGTCCGAGCGCCATCCAGCTCAGCTACCGCGATGAAATGGGTCGGCCGAAAACGATGAAGGCCGATGGCCTGATGGCCCGCTGCATTCAGCACGAGATGGACCATCTCAAGGGGGTCCTGTTCGTGGATCGCGTCACGGATGAGAGCGGTCTCCACCAGGAACTCAAAGACCATGGTTTCCTGGCCGGGGACGTGCGTTCCCTTGTCTGACGTTCTTCTCCCCTTGTTCCCATGCCGATGAAACCCCTGGCCGGGCTGTTCCTGGCATTGGCCTGCGTGCTTGGTATCGCGGCCACGGGCTCCGTCTTTGAGCTTGCCTACGGCGATCCTGACCTGGGTCTGACACCCACCCGCTGGATCCTCGGTCTCAGTGCACCAGCCACAGTCGGTTCACTTCTTGTCGCGATTCGACTCAACAAACCTGCCTGACCCCCCTGGCACGGAGTGCAGGCACCAATACGATCCGCTCACCGAACCGCTGCATTGATGCTTCGCTCTTTCCCCACCACCCTGGCTGTTGCTGTGGCCGGTGCCAGCCTCGGGTCCGGGGCAATGCCATCGGCATTGGCACAGGGTTCCCTGTTCACCGCCATCCCCGTGGATCTCAGCAGTTTCGTCCTGGTGGCGGCGCCGATCGGATCGTCATCCTCGTCCCAGCTGAACATTTACGAACAGCGCACCAGCAAGCGGCCCTGCTTTGCGGTTGAGGGCGCCGCTCCGGCCGTTGTGAACCCGCTTCTGGCCACCTTTGACTTCACTGGGATTTGTAATCGCTACATCGATGGCAATGGCTACTCGTTGCGCATCGGGGGCGATGACTTCGGGACCCGGTATCGCCTGTCCGTGGTGAAGTCGAAGGACGACGTGAAGCTGCTCGCTGTTGGTGCCGAGGGCAGCCATCTCGTGGCACGGTCAGGCGGGTATGGCGATGGATTCATCAAGCTGGATTTCGAGCCCGGATGGACCCTGATGCGTCGTCAGTACGGAACCCGTGCCCTCGGTCATCTCTATGTCTTCCGGGACGCCTGGCCTGAGAGTGAGGTGAAGCCTGATGCTGAACCCGAAGCTGAAGGACAGGCGGCAGAGTCTGAGAGCTGAGTTCGGCCTCATTGCTACAGTGACGGGCTGGAAACCACGCTTGTTGCATGACTCAGGTCACGGTCGGAGAAAACGAAGGAATTGAATCAGCGCTTCGTCGCTTCAAGCGTCAGGTGTCGAAGGCTGGAATCTTTGCCGACCTCAAGCGTCTCCGTCACCACGAGACCCCGATCGAGAAGTACAAGCGCAAAGCGCAGCAACGTCGTCGTCGTCGCTGAGCGCCCCTCCTGGCTGGGCTGCACAATCGGTAGTTCGACCGGTTGGCGTCCTTCTTGGCTGTTTTCAGACTGATGGCAGTCGAGTGCAGTCAATGGACTTCAAACTCAGGGGAATGCGCCAGTGGTTCGGGGATGCCTTGTCCCACGCCATCGGCAATCCGAGGGAGGAGAAAATGCACCTTCCCCCGCCGATCGGTGTGCAGCCCTACCGGGACTCTCCTGAAAAATCCAAGTGAAGCACCACAAAGCCCTTGTCAATTGACAGGGGCTTTGTTCAGTTGATCGACGTGTTGCTGGTCGAAGCTTCGGAACCAGAGGGCCTGCGCAAGGTCTGCTTCCTGGGTGTCGTCGTGCCCATTCAGGTCAGCCACGGTTCGAGCCACCCGCAGAAGCCTGACTCCTGATCGGGCACTGAGTTGTCGCATCTGAACAATCCGTTCCCAGCGGTCCAGCACGGACGACGCCAGGCCTGCATGGGCCCCGAGATCCGCCGGCGCCAGGTCTGCATTGAGACAGCCGCCCGGATTCCGCGCGGTCATCCGCTGCCGGGCCTCGCCAATCGTGTCCGTCGTTGTCGCCAGCGGTGGCTCCGTGACCGGCGGCCGCAGCCCCGCTCGCATGGCTGTGCTGCTCAGCCGTTCCAGTTGCACTTGCAGATCCAGGCGGTCCAGCAAGGGGCCTGAGAGCCTGGCCCAGTAGCGCTGCCGCTGGCGCGGCGTGCATCGGCACTCCCGCTGCCCATCACCAAACCAGCCGCAGGGACATGGGTTGGTTGCGGCCACGAGGGTGATTCGACAGGGGAACACGCATTTGAGCCGTGCTCTGCTCACCAGCAGCTTGCCTTCCTCCAGCGGCTGCCGAAGCTGGTCGAGCACGCGGCGTGGAAACTCGGCCAGCTCATCAAGAAACAGCACCCCACCGTGGGCCAGGCTGAGTTCGCCAGGCCGTGGCAGAGCCCCGCCTCCGAGCAGCGACGCTGCCGAACAGCTGTGGTGGGGAGCCCGGAACGGACGTCTGTGCAGCAGTCCTTCGCCAGGTTTCAACTGGCCGGCGATCGAATGGATCCGGCTGATCTCCAGGGCTTCCTGCGCGGCCATCGGCGGCAGCAGGGCGGGAAGCTGCCGTGCCAGCAGGGTCTTGCCGCAGCCTGGTGGGCCGACCATCAGAAGATGGTGGCCGCCGGCAGCCGCCAGGGCCAGAGCGGTCTGGGCTAAGGGTTGGCCGCTGATGGTGGGGGGATCCAGGGCTGGCGATGGATCCGGTGCGCGGCGGTCCTGATGGCGGCCAGCCGGCGGCAGCGGCCTCTGTTTCAGACGCGCCACGATCTGCTGCAGTGACCGGGCAGCCACAACCACCAGCCCTGGGACAAGGGCCGCTTCAGCGGCATTGGCGTCGGCGACCACCAGTGCCTTGGCGCCCCTGGCCGCTGCCAGGCTCGCGATCGCCAGCAGTCCCCTGCAGGGACGCACGCTGCCATCCAGTCCGAGCTCGCCTGCGCACCAGATTCCCTTCAGCAGGGGGGCGTCCAGTTGGCCGCTGGCACACAGCAGCGCCATGGCGATCGGGAGATCGAAGGCGGGCCCTTCCTTGCGGAGATCGGCAGGGGCCAGGTTCACCACCACCCGGACCAGCGGCCCGCGAAACCCGCTGTTCCGCAGTGCGGCGCGGACACGCTCCCGTGACTCCTGGATCGCCACATCCGGAAGGCCCACAAGCTGCAGGCCGGGCAGACCCGGTGCCAGGTCGACCTCCACGGTGACGGGGCAGGCCTCCAGCCCGAGCAGGGAAGCGCTTTGGCAGCGTGCCAGCATTGCGGCTCAGTCGGTGCATCTCCTAGGTGCCCTGTCTGTCCCATGTCCTGTTGCTCTCAGGCTTTCTCCATGGCAGACGACACGATCTTCGGGAAGATCCTCCGCGGCGAGATCCCCTGTGATGAGGTGTACAGCGATGAACGCTGTCTGGCCTTTCGTGATGTGGCGCCTCAGGCGCCCGTGCATGTTCTGGTGATTCCTCGCAAGCCAATCGAAAGTCTGCGGGAGGCCGAGGCCAGTGATGAAGCCTTGCTGGGTCATCTGCTCCTGGTGGCGGCCAAGGTGGCCCAGCAGGAGGGGTTAACCGATTGGCGCACCGTGATCAATACCGGTGCTGAGGCGGGTCAGACCGTCTTCCACCTCCACGTTCATGTGATCGGTGGCAGGTCTCTGTCCTGGCCACCCGGTTAGGGCCTGGCTGGTCAGAATGGGGGCATGACCACCACCCCCATCGCAGCGTCCTCCGGATTGGTGGGCCAGCTGCGGAAGATCCGCAAGCTTGCGCAGCCGTTCTTTCTGCCCCTCGACCAGGCAACCGGCTGGCAGTTCTCCGGACTGCTGCTGGCGTTGTTGTTCTGTGTCGGCGGTCTTGTGCTCGTCGCCCTGACGGGGCTGACCAACCTCTCGGAAAGCCTGCTCCCTGAGCTCACCGAAAAATATTTCGGCGGTGTCGCCTCCACGATCGATGGGATCTGGAGCAGCTGGTGGGGGCTTGTCTTCACCGGCCTCTTCCTCGTCGGAGCGGTGTCCTTTGCGCTGATGCGCCAGCAGCTGCGCAACCGGCGTTGGCTGCACTGGCTGATGCTCGGCGTGATTGTGCTGATGCTGCTCACCGTCAATGGCATCAATGCCGGAATCGGTTTCATTGCCAGGGACCTGAACAATGCCCTGGTCGCCAAACAGCAGGACGGCTTCTACAGGATTCTGATCATTTACGCCTGTTGCTTCGTGGTGGCCCTGCCCATCCGAGTCACCCAGTTGTTCGTGACGGCGAAGCTGGGAATCATCTGGCGTGACTGGCTGTCACGAAGTCTGATCGGCGACTACATGCGCAACCGTGCGTATTACGTCCTCAACCCCAACGACGAACAGGCGACGGATGTTGATAATCCCGATCAGCGCATCACGGACGACACGCGTGCGTTCACGGCTCAGAGCCTCGGCTTCACCCTGGGGATCTTTGATGCCTTGCTCACCTTCTCCCTCAATATCCTGATTCTCTGGAGCATCAGTACAAGGCTGACGTTCTCCTTGTTCGGATATGCGGCGTTTGCGACCTCGGTGCTGGTGTTGGCTGGGAGACGCCTGGTGCGGATCAATTTCGACCAGCTCCGTTACGAGGCGGATTTCCGTTTCGGTCTGGTGCACATCAGAAACAATGCCGAGTCGATCGCCTTTTACAAAGGGGAAGACCAGGAGTCGGTTGAAACAACACGTCGACTGGGCTCGGTTGTGCGCAATTTCAACCTGCTGATCATCTGGCAGGTCATCATCGATGTGATGCGCAGGTCAACCAACTATGCAGGTAATTTTTTCCCTTACGTGATCATGGCTGTCCCGTATTTTGCGGGCGACATCGACTTCGGCAGTTTCACCCAGGCGATATTTGCTTTCAACATGGTTGAAAGCTCTCTCTTCTTTGTTGTCAATCAGATTGAGGAGCTTGCCAAGTTCACCGCTGGGATCAGTCGTCTGGAGGGATTTCAGAGCAAGGTGGAGCAGGTGGGCAGGGAGGTCATCCCGGAGGTTCAAGCGTCTGCGGACGCCATTGTCGTGCGCCATGCCGATCTGACGCCGCCCGGGGGTGACAGGCCGATTCTGCGAGACCTCAGTCTCACGATTGGTGAAGCTGAACGCCTGCTGGTGGTCGGCCCCTCCGGCTGCGGCAAGACCTCGTTGCTGCGGATGATCAGTGGTCTCTGGTCGCCGACCAAGGGGGAGGTTGAGCGTCCGGAGACAGGCGATCTGCTCTTCATTCCCCAGAAGCCCTACATGCTCCTGGGCTCCCTGCGGGAACAGCTCTGCTACCCAGCCGAGGAGAGTCGCTACAGCGATGACCAGCTCCGCCACGTTCTGGAGGAGGTCAACCTCGGTGCCCTTCTGACGCGCTATCCCGACCTGGATGTGAAGCAGGACTGGCCGAGGATCCTGTCACTCGGTGAGCAGCAGCGACTGGCCTTCGGTCGGCTTCTCCTCAATGCACCAAGGTTCGTCGTGCTCGACGAAGCGACCAGCGCCCTTGATGTGGCCACAGAGGATCGCCTCTACAAGCTGCTGCAGGCCAGGGATCTCTCAGTGATCAGCATCGGCCACCGGCCAACGCTGAAGGCTTATCACGACAGTGTTCTTGCCCTGGATGGTCAGGGTGGCTGGCAGCTGCTGCCGGCCACCAGCTATGACTTTGGGCATTCCTGACCCTGCCGCATGACCTCCAGCAGTGCTGACGCGACTCCCAAGGAGTCTTCGACCCGGTCAGTTCCGCCAACGAGTGCCACCACGTCCGATGTTCCTGCTTTTGGCTGGAGTGGCTATGCCGAACGGGTGAATGGCCGTTTTGCCATGGTGGGGTTCATGGCCGTGTTGCTGGTTGAGGCCTTGTGTCATGACACCTTTCTGCATTGGGCGGGCCTGATCCCCTGAACGGTTGTCAGGGCAGCTGGATGATGTCCACGTCCCAGCGTCCGTTGCGGCTGATCTGGACGGCCATGGTGCGGCCATCGCCATCCAGGCTCACCTGCCTCGGGACGCCGGCAGGGCTGATCTCGACCCTCTGCAGGGCGGACACGCTGCGCCGGTACAGCATCAGCTCGGTGCGCCCGTCGCGCTGCTGCACGACGGCCACCCGTTCGCCATCACCGCTGATGCTGATGCTGACCGGCTGAGCGTCGGCTCGGTTGAGCCCCGGGGTCGGAATGGGCGCCCTGTCCCTCAGGTCAAGCAGTTCGATGCGCTCTCTGCCGTTGCGACTGGCGAGGCTGGCCAGTCGGCCCTGGCCGAGGGCAGGAGCCCGTCGTGCCTCGCTGGTGCGTTCCAGGGACCCATTGACGCCATGCAGGGGGCGCAGATCCCCCTCGCTGCAAGCCGCCAGGCTCAGGAC
>JBGKDM010000011.1:0-8264 GCA_042954165.1 Synechococcus sp. | reverse complement strand
TTATTGATGAGCCACTTCATGAAATAGCCGCTGTTCACGGGAGTGGCGAGGTTGCCGACGCAGGGGTCGGAGGGAGGGGTGACTGTCATGGATGTGTGATGGCTTGGATCAGATGTTTCTCTTCAGATTCGAGCCCTTATTCGGCTGCGGTGATCGCACGGCCGACCAGAACAATGAAGACTGCCGGGAACACGATTCCGATCATTGGCACGAACATCACAGGCAGCCAGGCTGCTGCAAAATCTCCAGTCATGATCAAGCCCAGGGTGTCGTACGGATTTTAGAGTCGCCTTGCTGGGCTTACCCTTTCATGGGATTCTCGGCGACATAAAAGTTCAATCCCGCCGGTCCGATTCCGGGCCGATTTCCTGATGTCCCAGGCTTATGTCGGTGGTGCAGCAGCTGTGGTTCTGGCGGCTGTGCTCGTTGCAGTCGGTCGCCGGCCCGGCAAGACCGTGCTGCGCAGCACCGATGTGTCGCGCGTCGCAGCCCTGAATCGCGCCCAGGTGGAGCTGGTGCAGCAAGCGGTGGCTGAGGTGGAGGCCAGCCGAGACGCCGATGGGGTCTGGACCCCTCCTGCAACGCCTGCGGAACGTCTCGCCCTCGAGCGTTGTCTGCGGGAGGCGATGGCCTCCGGCCCCGACCAGCGGCTCGAGGCCGTGATCGTCGCCGGTGAGTGGGGGCATCAGTCGGTGCTGGATCTGCTGCGTCGCGGACTGCGGGATTCCGACAGCCGGGTGGTCGAAGCCGCTGCCTCTGCGCTCGAGAGTCGTCGTGGTGCGACGCGCCCCCCGGCTCCTCAGGCCGCGCGACCGCCACGCAACGTGGCCCGGATGCGGTAGATCGGCCGATCCTGACTCTCGTGATAGGTGCGGATGAGCAGTTCGCCGAGCAGCCCGAAGCAGAACAGCTGAATGCCCGCCAGGCCAAGCACCACGGCCAGGGTCAGGAGGGGTCGGTTCCCGATCTCGGCGCCTCCCAGCTTGATGGCCAAGAGGTAGGTGCTGGTGAGCAGGCTGCCCGCGATGGCCATCAGCCCTCCGAATCCGAACACGTACATGGGTCGGGTCAGGAATCGCTTCATGAACCAGACCGTCAGCAGGTCCATCAGCACGCGGAAGGTGCGGTCGATGCCGTATTTGCTCTGGCCGTATTGCCTGGCCCGATGGTTCACCTTCACTTCGGTGATGCGTGCGCCCTCGATGAACGCCAGCGCCGGCAGAAAGCGATGCAGTTCTCCGTAGAGGCGCATATCGGCCAGCACCTCCCTGCGATAGGCCTTGAGAGAGCAGCCGTAGTCGTGGAGGCGTACGCCCGTGACCCTGCCGATGAGCCGGTTGGCGATTCGCGAGGGCAGTTTGCGTTGCAACGCCGCATCCTGGCGTTGATGGCGCCAGCCGCTGACAAGGTCATAGCCCTGCCTCAGGGTTGAGAGCAGCAGGGGGATGTCGGCGGGGTCGTTCTGCAGGTCGCCATCAAGGCTCACGATCACCTCCCCCTGGGCGACATCGAAACCGGCCGCCATGGCAGCTGTCTGCCCGTAGTTCTTGCGCAGCAGCACCCCCACCAGCTCCGGCACCTCAGCACTCAGCTGCTCGAGCACCGCGGCGGTGCCGTCACTGGATCCGTCATTCACAAGAACCAGCTCAAACCGCTCACCGATCGGCCTGAGTGCCCTCAGCAGCTGATCCACAAGTTCCGGCAGGCTTTCCTCCTCGTTGTACAGAGGCACCACCACGGAGAGATCAAGTGCGGTGGCAGGACTGGAAGCCATCCCATCGTTGCGTGCAGGCACAGCAACCTAGGCCCAGAGCGCCTGATCACTCCAGGGTGGTGCCGTCATGGCAGCGCTCGATCCTGCCGGCTCCGCGGAGTTCCGAGCGGTAATGGCAGGCCACCGGATGCTGGTCCCGGGGGTGGATGCTGTTGCTGCCGATGCCGTTGCGACCGTGCTCCCGTCCGGAGCTGTGCCAGTAGCGGCCTTGGCCTCGATGGATGGCCACGTGGGTGCAACGCCTTGGGGTGCCGAAGAAGAGCAGATCACCCGGTCGCAGCAGGCTGTCATTGCCTGGATAGACCCCCACACGCCTGCAGAACCGCTCCTGCTGATAGGCATCCCGTGGCACCCAGATCCCCTCACTGGCAAAGGCGGTCTGAACCAGGCCCGAGCAGTCGAGATCGGGCCCGATGGTGCCCCCCCACAGGTAGGTGTTGGGTTGCTGGGCCGCCCGTTCGACCCAGTGCAGCACCGCTTCCATGCGTGATGCGATTGCGTCTGCAGACAGTTGGGGAGGACGCCACGCCGTCGTGCTGGTGGCCTGACCCATCAACGCCTCCAGGGCCAGCCAGCAGGGATAGCCGTCTTCAAGCAGGCGCACCCGCACCCGGCGCTGCACCGGGGTCGTGAGCACTTCAAACCGTCGCCCCGCCCGTGCCTGGGTGGCCAGGCCGGATCCACTGGCGCGTGCATAGCCGTTCAGGCCACGGTTCAGAATCCAGCGGCTGCCGGGTTGCAGCAGTTCAGGAGCGATCGGTGTGCCTAGGGTCGGCATTGCCAGATGCCAGCGCCATGGCGTTCTACCGCCCCGACCGGCTCATGCAGGAGTACCTGGTCGCCCAGCTCAGGAGACTGGCCGCCGATGGCCGCCCCGATCTCCTCGATCATCTGGCCGTCACCTGGGTCCGTTACGACGGCGCGGAGGTGGCGCCCGGGCTGGGCCGCGGTGCTGCCTGGGCGGATCAACGGCTGATCTATCCCGCCAGTGTGGTGAAACTGATGTACGCCCTGGCCACGGAGGCCTGGCTTCAGCAGGATCTTCTCCCCGACGCGCCGGAGCTGCGCCGGGCCCTGCGCGACATGATCGCCGACTCGAGTAACGATGCCACTGGTCTGATCCTTGATCTGCTGACCGGCACCACCAGTGGCCCATTGCTCCGGGGGGAGGCCTGGCAGCTGTGGCAGCGGCAGCGGGGGCTGGTGAATGACTGGCTCAGAACCCTCGGCTGGCCGGAAATGGCCAAGGTGAACTGCTGTCAGAAGACCTGGGGTGATGGCCCCTATGGGCGTGAACGTGAGTTCTATGGCGAGGCGCTCTCGAACCGTAATGCCCTCAGCACTGCGGCCACTGCCCGGGCTCTGGAAGCGGTGATGACGGATGCTGTGCTGTCGCCGCCGGCCTGCAAGCGCCTGAGGGATCTGCTGGCCCGCTCCCTGGATCTGGAGCAACGGGCGGCGGACCCTGAGAATCAGGTGGACGGCTTCATCGGCGAAGGCCTGCCTGCTGGCAGCCAGCTCTGGAGCAAGGCCGGCTGGATGAGCCAGGCCCGCCATGACGCCGCCTGGTGGACGGCTGAAGCGTGCCCCCCGACGCTGCTGGTGGTGTTCAGTGAAGGACGGGACTGCGCCCGCGATGAGGCGCTGTTGCCTGAACTGACACGGCAGTTGCAGGCCTTCAGGGACTGATCAGAGCTTCGGGGTGTGTTTCGGACTGTCCTGCGCTGACCCCAGGCGGGTTTCCAGAGCCTCGACTCGATGGATCAGCACTTCAAACGCATGCACGAACTCACGGTCGTCGCATTCGAGCCGCTCGATCCGGTCGAGCAGTTCGGTGGTGGTTTCCTCGGGCAGCGGAACCGGAGCGGGCGGGATCGAGTGGCTCGTGTTGCGCAGCACGCTGCCTTCACTGCTCACATAGAGCTCAGCAAGCTGCGTCAACACTTCACGAGACGAGACGCCTTGCTGGCGGCAGAAGTCCCTGAAGCGCCTGCGAGATCGAGACAGAAACACGACATCCAGGCTCAGGCCTGTTGGACAACACAGGCCAATGGTCTCCGAAGGAAGTGTTGGACGTCAGCCCTGGCGGAACGAGACGAAACATATGGATCAGGACGTTTCTGAAAGTCCCGACGTCTTCAGTTCAACGGAGAGGGAGGGATTCGAACCCTCGACAGAAGTTGCCTCCTGTAACTCCTTAGCAGGGAGCCGCTTTCAACCACTCAGCCACCTCTCCAGCGGCCCGCACACCTTACCAAGTAGGAGGCCCCGCCAGCACAATCCGTGGGCGGATTGCAGTCTTCCTCAGACCGTCACGCGCGGAAGACGATGTTTGAATCCGCAGAGAACTTCCCAGGGAATGGAGCCGCTCAGATCGCTCCACAGGCGTGGACTGATGTCCTGATCCCCGTCACGGCCGAGGAGTGTGACCACGTCGCCGCTTTCGATTTCGGGATGCTCGGTGACATCCAGCACCAGCTGGTCCATGGTGATCGCTCCGACCTGGGGCAGCGACTGCCCCCGATGCAGGGCCGAAATCCTGCCGGACAGGCAGCGGCTGACTCCATCGGCATAACCGATCGCCACCACGGCCAGGCGGCTTGGCCTGGACGTCACAAACCGGTGGCCGTAGCTCACACCCACGCCAGCACCAACGTTTCTGATCAGTGCGACCCTGGCTTTCACGCCCATGGCTGGCTGCAGCGGCAGGGACGTCGTCAGATGGTCGGCGGGGCTGTGGCCGTAGAGAGCAAGGCCCACCCTCACAAGATCGTGATGCAGGGCAGGGTCACGCAGTGTGCCGGCCGAGTTGGCCAGATGCCGAAGCGCACCCGACCGGGGCAGTTGACGCACGACGTCCTCGAAACGCGCCTGTTGCAGGCGGGTCACCCGTTCGGCCTCGCCGTGGCTCTCGCCATCGGCCAGGGCCAGGTGGCTGTAGATGCCGCAGAGGTCCAGCTGGTCGAGCTTCGTGATCGCTTCGCTCAGTCGTGGGGCGTCTTCCCAGGCACACCCCAGCCGGGTCATGCCGGTATCGAGCTTGAGTTGCACCGGGAAGCGCCGCCCACTGGAGTCCGCGAGGTTCTGACACAGCAGGGCCTCACGCATGCCGCTCAGCGTTGGCATCAGGTTCCAGTGCAAACAGCTCCGCAGGTCATCCGGTTGGGTGAGGTTCCCCAGCACAAGAATGGGCTGGTCAAGACCTGCCTGACGCAGCTCGATCCCTTCCTGAAGGGTCGCAACCCCGAGCTGCGCTGCTCCGCCCGCCACGGCTGCTCGCGCCACGGTCGCGGCGCCATGGCCGTAGCCATCGGCTTTGACCACGGCCATCAGTGCGCAGTCGGGAGCGAGCAGGCGTCGCAGGGAACGGGCGTTGGTTTCGATGGCAGCGGGGGACACCTCCAGCCATGCCCGTTGCCGCGGCCCTGGCTGATGCCGCTGAACCGGTGAGTGCTGGTCGGTGGGTGACAGATCAGACGCCGCCCTTCCGTTGCTGATCGGATCACGCATGGAGCGATGGTCGCGCACGGCACGGACCAGTCCTGGAATCCCGCCTAGCATGGCCTGAATCCCAGGGGCTGGCATGGGCCAGGTTCTCGTTCTCAATGCGTCCTACGAGCCGCTGAACATCACTTCCTGGCGTCGGGCCACGGTGATGATGCTCAAGGGAAAGGCCGAGGGGCTTGAACACGACCCGTCTCACTGCCTGCGCGACGATTTTCACGTGCCGACCGTGATCCGTCTCCGTCAGTTCGTGCATGTGCCGTTTCGGCAACTTCCTCTGACCCGGCGCAACCTGTTTCAGAGGGACCAGAACGCCTGTCAGTACTGCGGCAGCCGCGGTGGTCAGTTGTCAATCGACCATGTGCTGCCCCGCAGCCGCGGTGGTGGCGACGTCTGGGAGAACGTCACCACCGCCTGTTTGCGCTGCAATGTGCGCAAGGGGAACCGCACGCCTCAGGAGGCGAACATGCCGCTGCGTCGCAAGCCTCACCGTCCCGCAGGGCATCTCAGTTTCGAAGCGCGCCGTCAGATCGATTCCGGTCAGAGAGCTGACTGGGCGAAGTATGTGATCGGGTCCTGAGGCAGTCAGCTGCGGGCTTCAGTCGTCTTCGGTGCTCAGGGCCTCGAGCTTCGCCCGCTGCTCCTCGGCGATACAGGCTCCCACCACGTCTTCCATCTGGCCTTCCAGCACCGGATCGAGGCTGAAGTTGCGCCCCAGGCGGTGATCCGTGACGCGGTTGTCCTTGGCGTTGTAAGTGCGAATCTTCTCGCTTCGGTCCCCTGTGCCGACCTGGGCCCGCCGTGCCGAACTCTCGGCGGCATTCGCTTCAGCGAGTTGGCGCTCATAGAGCTTGGCCCGCAGAATCTCCAGGGCTCGCTCACGGTTCTGCAGCTGGGAGCGTTCCTGGGTGCAGAACACGCGGATTCCAGTGGGTTTGTGCAGCAGATCCACCGCTGTCTCAACCTTGTTGACGTTCTGTCCCCCCGCCCCGCCGGAGCGAGCGGTGCTGATCTCAAGCTCAGTGGGGTCAATCTGCACCTCCACGGGATCCGCTTCGGGCATCACGGCCACGGTGGCCGTGGAGGTGTGAACCCGGCCCTGGGATTCGGTGGCCGGTACCCGCTGCACGCGGTGCACACCAGCTTCGAATTTCAGCTGGCTGAACACGGCGTCACCCTTCACCGACAGGATCAGTTCGCGGTATCCACCAAGGTCGGCAGGGCTGGCGCTGACAGGTTGAACGGCCCATCCCCGTCGGCTCCCGTAACGCTCGTACATCCGAGCCAGATCGCCGGCCCAGAGGCAGGCTTCATCGCCACCGGCGCCGGCTCTGATCTCCAGCATGACGCTGCGTTCATCTCTCGGATCACAGGGCAGAAGTGCCACGGTGACCCGTTCAAGCAAAGCGCTTTCACGCTCTTCGAGCTCCTGCATCTCAAGACGGACGAGCTCTTCCATGGCGCTGTCCCCCCGACTGTCCTTGAGCAGCGCCACCGCCTGATCCCGCTCCGCGCTCAGTTTCTGAAGGGTCTGATAATCCTGAACAAGGGGCTCGAGACGCGAACGCTCCTTGGCGATGGTCTGCAGTCTTTTGGGGTCGGAGGCCACATCGGGGTCGGCCAGCTGACGCTCGAGGGTGTTGAAGCTTGTCGTGGCCGCATCCAGACGGCTGATCAGAGTTCCCAGGTCCATCCCCTTTGGCCAGCGGTTACAACAAAACCCTCGATCACAGATTGAAGACTGTGATCGAGGGTCGAAACGTTGTCAGAGTGCAGCAGGGGTGATCCCTGAGCTCTGAACGTGATCAGGCTTCAGCCTTGGCGCTGTCGCTCTTGGCGGCTTTTTTCTCACCAGTGGCCTGGCCAGCACTGCCCATGCCGTACTTGCGCATGAAGCGATCCACACGACCCTCGGTATCGAGAATCTTCTGGGTGCCGGTGAAGAATGGATGGTTGCCGCTCCAGACGTCGACGTGAATCTCCGGCTGGGTGGAGCCGGTGGTCATGACCACCTCTCCGTTGCAGATCACCTTGGCATCGGGATACCAGGTGGGGTGAATATCGGGCTTGGGCATGACAGTGATCAGCGCTTGGAGAACTGAGGAGCCTTACGGGCTTTCTTGAGACCGTACTTGCGACGTTCCTTGGCACGGGGGTCGCGGCTCAGGTGGCCTTCGGTCTTCAGGGGCTTGCGGTTGTCCGCGGAGAGTTCGCAGAGAGCACGGGCTGCACCCTGTTTGATCGCGTCGGCCTGGCCGGTCAGGCCACCACCGCGAACATTCACCAGAACGTCATACTCAGCTGTCAGACCCAGGGTCTGAAGAGGAGCCTTGACGGCTGCGATGTAAGCGGGGTTGTAGTTCAGGTAATTGTCACCTGGACGGCCGTTGATGGTGATGGTGCCGTTCCCGGGAACAAGGCGCACACGGGCGACGGAGGTCTTGCGACGGCCGGTGCCCCAGTAAACGACGGAATTGGAGGTGCTCATTGGGCAGAAGCGGCAGGGTCAAGCTTGAGAGGCTGGGGCTGTTGCGCGGCATGGGGATGCTCGCTGCCCTTGTAGACCTTCAGTTTGCGGAACAGCTGACGGCCCAGTGCGTTGTGAGGAAGCATTCCTTTGACAGCCTTCTCAACGATGCGCTCGGGAAGACGCTCCTGGAGGTGCTCGAAGGTCTCCACCTTCATGCCGCCCGGACGACCGGAGTGACGGCGGTAGAGCTTCTGCTGAGGCTTGTTTCCGCTGACGCGGATCTTGTCAGCGTTCACCACGACGACGAAATCGCCGGTGTCGAGGTGGGGCGTGTAGGTGGCCTTGTTCTTGCCACGCAGTACGGAAGCCACCTCTGTGGCCAGGCGGCCCAGGGTCTGATTCTCAGCGTCCACCAGATACCACTGGCGTTCGATCGAATCGATTGAAGGAACGGATGTCTTGTTCATCGCGCCGGCATGCCGGTTCGGGTATGCCCCACCTGAGCTGGCGGAGCTG
>JBGKDM010000010.1:0-3763 GCA_042954165.1 Synechococcus sp. | reverse complement strand
GCCATCAGGGGCATGGACATCACCATCGTGACCACTGCCCGCACGGATGAAGAGGGCCGGGCCCTCCTCCGCGAGATGGGAATGCCATTCCGCAGCAACTGAGCCCTCCTCGGAAACCACTATGGCCAACCACGACCCAATTTCCGACATGCTCACCCGCATTCGCAATGCGAGTGAGAAACGTCACCAGTCCACCAAAGTTCCCGCCTCGCGCATGGCGCGGAGCATCGCCAAGGTGCTCCAGCAGGAGGGATTCATCGCTGAAATCAGCGAAGAAGGCGAAGGCATCCACAGCAATCTGGTGCTCGAGCTCAAGTACAGCGGCAAGCACCGCCAGCCCACCATCCGCTCCATGCAGCGCGTGAGCAAGCCGGGCCTGCGCATCTACAAGAACACCCGCGGCCTTCCCAAGGTCCTCGGAGGTCTGGGGGTGGCGATCATCTCCACATCCAAGGGTGTGATGAGCGACCGTGATGCCCGCAAGCAGGGCGTCGGCGGTGAAGTGCTCTGCTACGTGTACTGATCCGGAGCCAGAACTATGTCTCGTATTGGTAAATCTCCAGTCCCCATTCCCGACAAGGTGAATGTCACCCTCGACGGCCTGGCCGTCACGGTGAAAGGTCCGAAGGGTGAACTCAGCCGCACCCTTCCCGATGGTGTCACCGTCAGCCAGGTGGACAACACAATCGTTGTGGCTCCCAGCAGCGACAAGCGTCGCTCCCGCGAGCGTCACGGTCTGTGCCGCACCCTTGTCGCCAACATGATCGAGGGTGTCAGCAACGGTTACAGCAAGAAGCTTGAGATCGTGGGTGTGGGCAACCGTGCCCAGGTGAAAGGCAAGACCCTGGTGGTCAGCGCTGGCTACAGCCATCCCGTCGAAGTGGTTCCTCCCGAAGGCATCACCTTCGCCGTGGAGAACAACACCAACGTCACTGTCTCCGGCACCGACAAGGAGCTGGTCGGCAACGAAGCCGCCAAGATCCGCGCTATCCGTCCCCCCGAGCCCTACAAGGGCAAGGGCATCAAGTACGCGGGTGAGCGCATCCTGCGCAAGGCAGGCAAGTCGGGCAAGAAGTAATCCACTGCCAGACAACCCTCCGTTCTCCCCACCATGTCGACCCTTTCCCGCAAACAGCAGACCCAGAAGCGCCACAGGCGCCTGCGTCGCCATCTCAACGGTTCCGCCGAGCGTCCTCGCCTTGCGGTCTTCCGTTCCAACAACCACATCTACGCCCAGGTCATCGACGACGAGGCGCAGAGCACCCTGTGCTCCGCCTCAACCGTTGACAAGGAACTGCGCGCCAGCCTCAAGGCCGACGGCAGCAGCTGCGATGCCTCCGTGGCCGTTGGCGCTCTGGTCGCCAAGCGCGCCATCGCCAAAGGCATTCAACAGGTGGTCTTCGATCGTGGCGGCAACCTGTACCACGGCCGGGTGAAAGCCCTTGCCGACGCCGCCCGGGAAGCGGGCCTTCAATTCTGATCCTGCTCTCTCAACATGTCCGAAACCAACACTCAAACCACTCCCAACGACGTTCCGGCAGCGTCTGACGTACCAGCAGCGGCCGAAGGTCAGCAGCAGGAACAACGTCGTGGTGGACGCGACCGTGGTGATCGCCGCGGTGGACGCCGCGGCGATCGTCGTGGCCAGGAGCGTGACTCCGAATGGCAGGAGCGCGTGGTGCAGATTCGCCGCGTCTCCAAAACCGTCAAGGGCGGTAAGAAGATGAGCTTCCGGGCCATCGTTGTCGTCGGGAATGAGAAAGGTCAGGTCGGCGTCGGCGTCGGCAAGGCCGGTGACGTCATCGGTGCGGTGCGCAAAGGCGTTGCCGACGGGAAAAAGCACCTGGTCAAGGTGCCCCTGACTCGCCACAACTCGATTCCCACCCTGTCCAACGGCCGCGACGGCGCTGCCAGCGTGCTGATCCGTCCCGCAGCGCCGGGTACCGGTGTGATCGCGGGTGGATCCATTCGCACGGTGCTGGAACTGGCCGGCATCAAGAACGTGCTTGCCAAGCGCCTCGGGAGCAAAACGCCCCTGAACAACGCCCGTGCAGCCATGGTGGCCCTGTCCGAGCTCCGCACTCACAAGGACACCGCCAAGGAACGGGGGATCTCCCTCGAGCAGATCTATTCCTGATTCCCCATGACTCTTCGTCTCGATTCTCTCAAGGCCAACAAAGGCGCCCGCCGCCGCAAACTGCGCAAGGGCCGTGGCATTGCCGCCGGTCAGGGTGCAAGCTGCGGTTTCGGCATGCGTGGCCAGAAATCCCGCTCCGGTCGTCCGACCCGCCCCGGTTTCGAGGGTGGTCAGATGCCTCTGTATCGCCGGGTTCCCAAGCTCAAGCATTTCCCACTCGTGAACCCCAAGTTCTTCACGGTGGTGAATGTCTCGGCCCTCAACGACCTGAAGGCCGGCAGCACCGTCAATCTCGACTCCCTCGTCAAGGATGGTGTGGTCACCAGTCCGAAGCACCCTCTCAAGGTGCTCGGCAACGGTGAACTGAAGGTGAAGCTGACCGTTCAGGCGGCAGCGTTCACGGCATCGGCCCGCGCCAAGATCGAAGCAGCCGGTGGTAGCTGCGAACAGCTCGACTGAGTGTCATCCTGATCCGCACTGGCGGATCTATGGTCTGAGCCGTCCGCATGACTTCGGTCATCGGACGGCTTTTTGGTAGCCCCTTCCTCCTTTCTCATCCATGCTCGTCAGTCGGGGACGTAACCCCAGCGCCGGAGAAGTGATCACCCAGGTGGTGACCAACCCTGAGCTGCG
Organism: Synechococcus sp.; assembly: GCA_042954165.1. GTDB lineage: Bacteria > Cyanobacteriota > Cyanobacteriia > PCC-6307 > Cyanobiaceae > Synechococcus_C. The sequence goes on along the minus strand of JBGKDM010000010.1, from coordinate 993 downwards.
GGGCCGCATTCTCACCACCATTGGCCTCCTGCTGCTGGTGCGCCTTGGGATCTACATCCCAATGCCTGGCATCGACAGGGGACAGTTCCAGCAATTCCTGGAAGGTGGGAACCAGTTGCTCGGCTTTCTTGACATCTTCACGGGGGGCGGGGTCTCGAGTCTGGGAATCTTCGCCCTCGGGATTCTCCCCTTCATCAATGCCTCAATCATCCTGCAGCTGCTGACGGCGGCAGTGCCGCAACTGGAGGATCTGCAGAAAAACGAGGGCGAGGCCGGCAGACGGAAGATCGCTCAGATCACCCGCTACGTCGCTCTGGGCTGGGGCCTGATCCAGAGCGTTGTGTTCTCGCTGATTCTTCGCCAGTTCTCCACCGAAGGGGTCAGCGATCTTGTCTTTGTGATCCAGACCTCTCTGGCCCTGGTCACCGGGTCGATGGTGGTGATGTGGATCAGCGAAGTGATCACCGAGCGGGGGATCGGCCAGGGGGCCTCCCTGGTGATCTTCCTGAACATCGTCGCAACCCTGCCCCAGACCGTCGGTGGCGCAGTGACCCAGGCCCAGACAGGAGACCGCGGCACCGTTCTTGATCTGGTGAAGATCACCTTGGTGTTTCTCGCCACGATCGTTGGCATCGTCTTCGTCCAGGAGGCATCCCGGAGGCTGCCGATCGTGAGCGCCAAGCGCCAGGTGGGTGGCACGGGAACGCTGCCGAGTCGCCAGAGCTATCTACCGATGAAGCTCAACGCCGGTGGCGTGATGCCGATCATCTTTGCCTCGGCCATGCTCTTTCTCCCCGCCACCATCGCCCAGTTCGCGAAGCAGGAGTGGCTGTCGAGGGCCGTCGGATCGATTCAGCCCGGCAACTGGCCCTATTACGTGCTCTATTTCGGCCTGATCCTGGCGTTCTCGTACTTCTACGCATCGCTGACCCTCAACCCCACCGACATCGCCAGCAACCTCAAGCGCGGAGGGGTGGCCATTCCCGGTGTCCG
>JBGKDM010000009.1:0-25472 GCA_042954165.1 Synechococcus sp. | reverse complement strand
GTCAGTCCGGTAGGTGGTCCAGGCTGAAACGGTAACCCTGTTGCCGCACAGTGGTGATCCCACCGCCATCGCCGAGGCCCGCCTGTTCGAGTTTGCGGCGAAGCGTCAGCACCTGGGTATCCACGGAACGGGGGCCCCCGCTGAAGGGAGGCCATGCCATGCGAAGCAGGTCCTGACGGCTGCGCACCACCCCCGGCGGCATCAGCAAGGCGCAGAGCAGGGCGAACTCCCGTGGGCTGAGTTCAACAGGCTGCTCGCGCAGTGTCACCTGCCTGAGCAGGAGGTGAACTTCCAGTGGCCCCACCGTGACCCGCTCCTGCAGACCGGAGCGGCCTCGCTTCAGGAGAGTCCGGCAACGGGCAGCCAGCTCCTCAAGCCCGAAGGGTTTACGGAGAACGTCATCAGCACCCTCATCCAGCAACCCAACGACAGGCTCAGCGCCGCTGCGCGCCGTGAGCACAATCACGGGACATCGCAGATGCTGGGCCAGACGCAGCGCAGAACTGCGCTCCAGAAGCTCGGCGCTGACCAGGAGGTCAGGCGATTGCTCCTGACAAACCTCAACTGCCTCTTCTGCCGAGGCCACAGCCGCTGTTAGATGGCCATCCTGGCGAAGGCGCTGCACCAGAACAGTTCTCAGGGTGGGATGGGGCTCAACGATCAGGACCCGAGACGGTTCCCTGGGGAGAGTGGCGCCCACCACCTCCTGGGAGGCATCCGTCTGAAGCGAAGCCGACGCGGTCAGTTCTCGGGAAGAGGAAGTCACATCAATTGACGGAGCCTCATTACGCTAAGCCCAAATCAATGGCACTCTGGTAGCGGAGGCTGCTGTCCTCACAGGTCATGACATCCCTGCAAGATCCCCAAGCGATCCGACACTTCCAGTCTCTCTGTGATGCTTGCCAGGAACTGACCCATCGGTACCACGGGCCATCGGAGCTGCGTCTGTACGCCGACGGCTATCTGCACGCTCTGCGGCGTTCGGACTGCCTTGATCCACGGGAACTGGCCAAACTCGAACTGTTGATCGAACGATGGATCCTGGATCCCTCGAGTTTTATCGGCCCCGATGGCGATATCGGCACGTTGTTTCGTCAGCCGGAGCTCGGCTGACCTCTCTCACAACTGCTCATCGGACCCCACAGAAGTGAAACACCATCAGCGAGGCTGCTTAACGGCAGTCCTCGCTGACGTCCACGCAACGCTCAGCTTGCGAGTGCGATTTCAAGCTTTTCCTTCAGTTCACCGGAGTTGTACATCTCGATCAGGATGTCGGAACCACCGATGAATTCGCCTTTGACATAAACCTGAGGGATGGTGGGCCACTCTGAAAATTCCTTGATGCCCTGACGGATCTCCATATCGGAGAGGACATCGAAGGTTTCGAACGCCATTCCCATGGCGTTGAGGATCTGCACGACATTGTTGGAAAAGCCGCACTGAGGCATCAATTTGGTGCCTTTCATGAACACGAAGATCGGGCTGGAGCCGATCAGGGATTCAATGCGGCTCTTGGTCTGGCTGTCCATCGAGGAAAGAGGAGGGAAGACGAACGAGAAATGCCCAGGGGGAACGCAGTCAGGCGTCTGCGGCCGGTGACGCAACCGACGGCCGGGAACCGTCAGCTCGGCGTTGAGGTGTTGAGTGCCAGGGCATGGATGGCTTCACTGGCCAGTTGATCACGCAACGCGGCATAGACGAGCTGGTGCTGCTTGATCCTGGACAGTCCGGTGAAACCTGTCGACACGACGTTGACCTGAAGATGGTCGCCGCCCCCGGTGAGGTCTTCAACCTCCACGAGTGCATCCGGCAAGGCCTCACGGATGGCCGCTGCCACGGTATCGGGTTGGACCATGCGCAAACAGGACTGGAGAACGTTGATGCTGACAGATCATTCCGGTGGCCGAAACCTGTCAGTTCGGTGCCGTCTTGGCAGCGGCAAATGGAGTCTCGACGAAACCAAGTTCGAGGAGCGTCTGATACGCCTTTTGCCCCTGAGGCTGGGATGGGGTCATCAGACGCACCACCTCCACAAGAACCGGGACAGCCACCTCGGGCTGGTTCTGGCGTCGGAACAGGGCTGCCAGTCTCAGATTCGCTTCGGCCAGCAGCCCGAGGGCGGCACGTCCTTTCGTATCCATCTCTCGCGGAATGCGAGCATCCAGGCCTCGGAAGGCACCGCTGAGATCCCGATAAAAGGCGAGCAACTGCTTGGCTGCAGACCGCGCATTGTCGTAATCCTCGCGGGCCTTGGAGAGGTTCCCAGAGGCGACGGCAGCGTCACCGCGATTGAGAAGGGATTGCACGGCAGCGGTATTGAATCCGGAGCTCGAGGACGCCAGCACTTTGCTGGCGCTATTGGAGGACTGCTGAGACTCCTGAGCGAACACCGCGCCCGGGGCGGAGATCAGTCCAGCCACCAGAGCCAAGGCCGATAGCGAGAGGCGTGAACGCATGTAAGGACCACAACGTTGGCCGGACTTTAGGGGGAGACCAACGGGCGACCCACAGCGTCACGGGCCGCTTGTTCAGCTGATCGCATCTGGGAGGCGAGCAGTTGATTGAACGTCTTTGTGGCCTCCCGACCACGGGCCTGCGCTGTCAGGGCTGGACCGAAACAGATCGCCGCCTTGCCCCGCAGCCGAGGTCTCACCTCGCTGTAGGCGAGGCCGACGGGAACCACCTGAACCGGAACCCCATGGTGCGTGGCCAGCTGGGCGAGACGGGCCAGTCCCTGTTGCAGACGGATCGGTTCATCGGTGCGATTGATTCGGCCTTCGGGAAACACCACCACCTGCTCCCCAGCGCCCAGAAGATCAATGGCGAAGCGAAGAGTCGTCAATGAAGGACGCCCCTGATCAACGGCAAAACATCCCAGGCGATGCAGGAACCAACCCTGGGGACCGACCATTTCCGTGCGCGTCACCATGAACCGACAATCGCGCCCCGTCACTCTGCGACCGGCCCCCATCGGAAGCATGAGGGCGTCCCAGCGGGCGCGATGAGTTGGCGCGAGCAGCACGGGCCCATGGGTCGGGAGATGCTCGGCTCCGAGAACGATCCGTTCACGGAAATAGAGGCGCAGCGCCAGGTCCTGGGTCAGGCACATGGCCAGGGGAGCCCAGAAGGGGTCGATGCCGGAGGAGAGAGCTTGCTCGCGAGTCGCCAGGCTCGAGGTCACCGCGAAGGCTGAGTCGGAGTCAGAAGAAAATTACGACCGGCACGCCTGGATTGGTGCGCCAACGGGGCAGTTGATCCTGCGGCCGGCTGCCGCGATCTGAATAGAGTCAGCCAGTCAGTGGAGAGACCGTGGCGAGCCTCGGCGTCAATATCGATCACATCGCCAATGTGCGCCAGGCACGACGCACCGTGGAGCCCGACCCGGTGCCCATGGCGCTGCTTGCGGAGCTGGGCGGAGCCGACGGAATCACCGTGCATCTCCGCGAAGACAGGCGCCACATCCAGGATCGTGATGTGGAGCTGTTGAGGCAGACCGTACGGAGTCGTCTGAACCTGGAAATGGCTGCCACCAGCGAGATGGAGGCGATTGCTCGACGCATCAAGCCCGACATGGTCACGCTCGTGCCTGAGCGTCGGGAGGAAGTGACCACCGAAGGCGGCCTCGATGTCGCCGGTCAACTTGAAGCGCTGAAGGCCCTGGTGACCAACCTGCAGGCCGCAGGCATCCCGGTGAGCCTGTTCGTGGATCCCGACGACATCCAGCTTGAGGCCTGCAAGGCCACTGGCGCCCGCTGGGTTGAACTCCACACCGGAACCTACGCGGAGGCCAGCTGGGACAGGCAACCAGACGAGCTGGCACGGTTAACCGAAGCCACTGTGCTGGCACGCAGTCTCGGATTGCGTGTCAATGCAGGTCACGGCCTCACTTATCAGAACGTGGAGCCGGTGGCGGCGATCGAAGGAATGGAGGAGCTGAACATCGGCCACACGATCGTGGCCCGTGCCCTGGCCGTGGGCCTGCAGGCGGCCGTCAGCGAAATGCGGTCTCTGGTTCAGAATCCCCGCCGAGATCCCTTGTTCGGACGTCTGCACTGATGACCACCTATTACTTCGTTGCCGCGAGCGAACGGTTCCTCACCGAAGAGGAGCCCCTCGAGGAGGTGCTGAAGGAGCGGAGGCGTCACTACGCCGAGCAGGGGAAGGAGATTGACTTCTGGCTCGTCAGACGCCCTGCATTTCTTCAAGCCCCTGAACTGGCGTCGATTGCATCAGTCGTTCCCCAGCCCTCGGCTGCGGTCGTATCCACCGACGCCACCTTCATCACGTTCATGAAGCTGCGCCTTGAGTTCGTGCAGGAGGGTCAGTTCGAAGCCCCGACGGCAACGATCAGTGACGCCCTCGCTGAAACCTGAACGGGATCGCAGCCAAACCCCGTTCAATGGCATCGAGATCCAGGAGCGCCATGCAACCCAACAAGCTCCCGGTGGCACAACAGATCGCCCTGCTGGTCAAAGCGCTCGATGGAGCCAAGCGCACCAATGAGGCGCTCGCCAACTGCCGTGACGGCGATGAGATGGTGGAGGTGCTGCTTGGCGCGTCCGCCAAGCTTGGTCTCGCTCTGAGCCGGCGGGATCTGATCGAAACACCTCCGATTCGGGACTGGATCTGGTTTCGGAACAACGATCCCCTGTTCACTGTGGGGGACGGGAAACCGCGTTACCAACAGAACGTTGAAGCGGATGGATCCAGGCAGCGCCGAAAGTTTCTGGGTCTCTTCTGACCTCTGACGCAGCTGGGGCCCTTCGACCCGAGTCGGTGAGGAGTTCAATATGGGATGTGGTTCATCCCACCGCTGTTGAGCGCCTCTGCTCGCCACTGGATCATCGGCGACATCCACGGTTGTCATCAGCCGCTGGATCGCATGCTTGAAGCGCTTCCCTGCACAGACCATCTCGTCTTCTGCGGCGATGTCGTTGGACGCGGTCCCGATGTTCCTGACGTTGCCGATCAGGTCTGGAGGTTGGTGAAACAGTCACGGGCGACCTGGCTGATGGGGAACCATGAACAGCGGTTGCTTCAGGATCCAGCGCTGCAGCTGACGGTTTGGCCCGGCGATGCGGCTCTGCGGCGGCAATGGCACGAGCGTCTCAAGACGCTGCCCCTGTGGTTCCAGGGCGACGGATGGGTCGCCACCCACGCTGGCTTTGATGCGGAGGGCAGGGCAGATCTGCACATCCGTGAACCGTTCTGGAGGCAGTACGACGGCCGCTACGGCCGCGTCGTTGTCGCTCACACCCCCGGACATGAGGTGCGCCGAAAAGGGGCGATTGTCATGATCGACACCGGCGCTGTCTATGGGGGCCTGCTCACGGCCTTCTGCCCTGAAACCGATGCGGTCGTGCAGGTGCAGGGGCTTGTGGAGTCGGCCACCATGGGGCCTGGTTCAGGACCTCTGAACACAATGGCGATCGCCTCCTCCGACCCGGCAGAGCAACGCGTCTGCGACAACCCTTGCTGACGCTGATCCGCAGCAACCGCTCCGAGGTGCTTGCGGCGATGCTCGCAACGAACCTCAGTCTCAATCCTCCAGACGTTCTGGAGCAGACCCAGGTTGTGGTGAACACCTGGCCGACCAGCCGTTGGCTGGGTGAGCAACTGGCCTTGGCAAATCCTGCCGGCATCGCCGCCAACCTGCGGTTTCCCTTCCCGACCAGTCTGCTGAGACGACTGGTGGAGGAGACGCTCAATCCAGGAGCAGGCGACCCCGGCGCCGATCACTGGCGAGCGCAGAACCTCGTCTGGCCCCTGCTGGACCTCATGCCCAAGCTGCTGGACGATCCCTCCAGCGCGCCATTGCATCAGTGGCTGTCCGCCCGTGCGATCGGCTGCCTCACCAGCCTTGAACCGGCGCTCTGGCAACTCGCCCGTGCAATGGCGGATGCGATCGATGACTACGGCCTCTACAGGCCCGCCATGGTCGAGGCCTGGCTGGCCGGCCACGATCAGGACGGCCGCGGGCGGGCCCTTGACCCGCACCTGGCCTGGCAACCCCAGCTGGTTCGGCACCTCCACCACACCCTCGGCTGCCTCCCCTTCGGCCTGAAGGCGAACCAACTGATCCGACGGTTGCAACAGGGATGGAGGCCGGAGCATGTGGATCCCAAACCACTGCGTCTGTTCGGTCTCAGCAGCCTCGCCCCCGTGCAGATCGCGTTGCTTCAGGCCCTGTCGGCCGTGCGACCGATCGAGCTCTACCTCCTATCGCCCTGCCCTGACCTCTGGCAACGACGGGCGTCGGAGATGAAGGAGCTGCCGTTGGCAGAGGACTGGCTGTTGGACGTACCTGGTTTCGAAGCTCGCTTCGGGCGACTGGGCGCCGAATTTCAGCAATTGCTGGAGGGCAGTGGGGAAACGCAGCTGGGTCGTCAACACGAACAGGACCTTTTTTTCCTCCCTGCATCAGCGGCCGGCGAAGGATCCAGACCCTCAGCCACGCTGCTCGAGCACCTGCAGGAGCATCTCGTTGATGGAACGGACGCAGGGAGCCTTCCCTTCAGCGACAGCGATCGCTCGCTGCAGTTTCACGCCTGTCCGGGGAGGCTGCGCCAACTGCAGGTGATGCGAGACCAGATCCTTCAGTTGCTGGCGGAGGATCCCACGCTCGAACCGAGAGATGTGCTGGTGATGACACCCCAGGTGGAGGCCTTTGCCCCCCTGGTGAGCACGGTGTTCGGGGATAGCGATGCCACAGGGGTGCATCTGCCCTGGCGACTGACGGACCGCAGTCAGCAAACCGAAGCGGGGCTCACCCAGGCGTTGCTCCAGCTGCTGGCCCTCGGTGGTGACCGTCTCACCGCCTCGGCGTTGGAATCGGTGCTGGCCAACGCAGCCTTGCTGGGGGCATGGGGGATCGCATCGACTGAAGCGGACCTGATCACGCAGACGCTCCAGGAGGCTGGCTTCCGCTGGGGGCTCGACAGCCGGGACCGTGGCGGTGATCCGACCCACAGTCTCCAATGGGCCATCGATCGACTGGCACTCGGGCTGATCTTCCCTGAAACACTTGGATTCGCCCCTGGCGAAACCGCACCAATGGCACTGCCGGGAAGCCTGGATCAGCAGACGCGATGGCTCCGGTTGCTTCGCCAGCTGCAATCCAGCCTGCAGTGGCTTGGCAAGAGCCGGTCTGTGGATCAGTGGGTTGCAGGCCTGCGCGAGCAGCTTGCTGCCCTGTTCGGGGATGGTGACGATTGGGCATGGGAGCTCCAGACCATTCACGCAGCCTTGACGGACTGGGAGTTGATCGCCGGCGCGTCCACGCTGTCTCTGTCATCGCCCGTGGTTGGCGATGTCCTGTCGGAACGCCTCAGTGAAGGGAGCGGTCGTTTTGGCCATCGCTCCGGAGCCCTCACCATCAGCGCCCTTGAACCGATGCGCGCGATTCCCCACAAGGTGATCGTGCTGATGGGGCTGGATGCGGGACTGTTCCCACGGCAACGCCAACGGCCTGGATTCCATCTGATGGAACGCCAACGCCTGCTGGGAGATCCCAACAGCGGTGATCAGGATCGTTATGCACTGCTGGAAGCCGTGCTGTCCGCTCGCCAGCATCTGATTGTGAGCTGGAGCAACCGGGATGAACGCACCGGTGAGCGTCTGGAGCCCTCAACACCGGTGCGTCAGTGGCTCGATCTGCTGGCGCAGGTTCCCGTGCAGGTCCATGCGGCCAGTGGCCTGGAGAGGAGCAACTTTCTACCCTCGGGCCCCTGGCCTCCGGCAAGTTGTGATCGACGTCTCCTGCAAGTGAGACGAGAACTTGATGCCAGGCAGCATGACCGCTCCAGGGGCCTCGCCTTCACCGACATCACCGAGACCCCGCCAGAGCCTGACACCAACGGAACTCCCACTCAACATCCACAACCCTCAGCCTGGGACGATCTGCTGCATTGGATCACCGCACCCCAGGCCCATTGGCTGTCGGAGCTCAATCTGCATCCGAAGGAGCAGGACAAGGCCGTGCTCGATCTGGAGCCCTTCGTTCTCGATGAACGCCAGCGGGCGGCTCTGCTGCGACGAGAACTGCAGGGCCCGGGATCGACTGAGGCCAGGAGCCTTGGCCCTGGGGCCAGCCCGGACTGGCTGCAACTGGAGCGCGGGCGTGGGAGTCTGCCGGCCCACACAGCGGGGCGATTGGAAACCAGCCATCTCCAGGCACGCTGGGACACCCTGCATGCCTGCCTGGAGGGGTTGGGGGAGGAACATCTCGAACGCCTCGACGTGGGCGACTACCGGACCGTGATCCCGCGACGAGGTGATCAGCTTGTGCTGATCCACCCAGGCCGGCCACGGACATCACAGCGCCTGCATCTCTGGCTTCAGCTTCTGCTTGCCGCACAGGCCTGCCCTTGCATCAGCCGCGGTGTCTTGGTCGGGCGCGATGGGCATCGATTCCGTGCCCTTGAACAGATGACATCGCCAGACCCTGACGAGGCCGCCGACCTCCTGGGACAACTCGGGAGCTGGCAAGCAGAATTCAGGACCCGGTGCTGGCCCGTCCCTCCGGAAACCGGCTGGGCATTCGCCGCGGGTGAGGCCAAAGGACGCGGTTGGACCAAGGCCCTTGAGGCCTGGCAAGGCAGCGCTTTTCTCCCTGGCGAACGCGAGGACGCAGTCCAACGGATCTGCTTTGGGTCTGACCTGCCGCTCAGTGAATTGCTCACGGCGAGCCATCAAACCCTGGCACTCCAGCTCTTCCAACCGCTGCTGAAGACCCATCGGGAGTTACGGGCGTGACGCACCCCCGTTTCGACGCGAATCAGTTCCCCCTCACGCCCGGGGTTCGCCTGCTGGAGGCCAGCGCCGGGACGGGCAAGACCTTCGCTCTGGCTCACCTTGTGCTTCGACTTCTCAGCGAAGGACCAACCCCCCTGAGCGTGGATCAGCTGCTGGTCGTCACGTTCACCGAAGCAGCAGCAACGGAACTGAGGGATCGCATCGCCCATCGGCTACAGGACGCACTACGCCTGCTGCAGAGCGACCATCCCAGGGAAGGCGATGGCCCCCTGATGGAGTGGCTGGAGAGCCAGCACCCCGAACGGCGACGGTTGCTCGAAGGACGACTTCTGCAGAGCCTGGAGCGGCTTGACTGCGCCGACATCACCACAATCCACGGCTTCTGCCGCCGGACGCTGCAGAGACAAGCCCTGGAGGCGGGACTGGGACCTGCCGTCAGCCTTGAACAGAACGGTCACGAGCGGCTGGAACAGATCGTGCATGACTACTGGCAGCAGCACGTGATTGCACTGCCGATACACCTGCTTGCAGGGTTGCATCAGAAGGGGATCCAGCCGGATGTGCTGACCCAATCGCTGCGGGCTCTCGATGGTGACCCGGGGCTGCAGCTCGATGCACTGCCCGACGGGATCACGCTGGAGGAGCCGCTCCACCATCAACTGCCAAGGCTGTGGGAGAGAACCTGGCAAGACTTTCTGGAGCATTGGCCGCAGGCAGAGACCCTTGAAAACGGGCTCGCAGAGGCAGCGCAGGAGCTCAAAACCTTCGGCGCGACCTACAGCCCCTACCGGCTCAAGCCCAAACTCGACCGCGTTCAGAAGGTGCAGACCTGGATCGACAGCCTGGAGCAGGTGACACCGGGGTACGACGCCGTGCTGGCCCAGAGCGACCTGCAGAAGTACTTCCACCCAGGCACGTTCACCAAAGCGGCGGCACCCGTTCACGGCGATCAGGTCTCCCTGCCTGAACAGGCGCTGATGGAAGCCGTCGCGGCACTGGTGGATGGCCTCGCCGAGACTCTGCTGCAGCACTTCTGCCACTGGGCCAGGAACGAACTGGTGCGGCGCCGCGAGCGCTGCGGACAGATGAGTTTCGGACAATTACTGCAGCAACTCGATCCCGGGCCAGGCAACCAACCCTTGACACCGCTGCTCCAGGCCGTGGCGACGCGTTACAGGGCAGCCCTGATCGATGAATTCCAGGACACCGATCCGATGCAGTGGCAGATCCTTCGCAGTGCCTTCGGAGCGAAACCGGCCCGCCATCTTCTGGTGATGGTGGGCGACCCGAAACAGGCGATTTATCGCTTTCGAGGTGGCGACCTGGACACCTACAGGACGGCGGCGAACGAGGCCGACGACTGCTACGGACTGTTTGAAAACCGACGCTCCAGCGCAACCCTGGTGCGTGGCCTCAATGCCCTGATGAAACCGGGACTGGCCCGGACCGGGCTGATGGTTCCTGCAGTGGAGGCCCATGCTGACAAAGGCCAGCTGACCATGCCGGACGGCGAATCAGCGCTTCAGTTGCTGAACGTGGAACCGGACCGGCTGGAGGAACAGGTGGCTGCGTACTGCCAGCAATTGCTGGAGCAGCAATGCACCCTGCACGAACCCAACGGTGCACGCACGCTCCAGCCCGAGGACATCTGCGTGCTGGTTGGTCAACATGCGCAGGCCGAAGCACTGCGCAGCGCCCTCGAGCTGCGACAACTGCCGACCCGTCTGGTGAGCAAGGGAGACGTCTTTGAAACGATGGGCGCAGCCGCGCTGCAACGCCTGCTCGATGCGCTCGCGCAACCCGGACATGGGGGACGCCTGCGACTTCTGGCCGCGTCGGCACTCCTGGGTTGGTCAGCGTCCGAGATCCGCACTGCTGACCAGGGCACGTGGGATTGCCTGGCGGGCAGGCTCAATCGTCTGGCCGAACGCCTGCCGCGTCTGGGACTGACAGCGGTGCTGGCCCAGCTACAGGGAAGCCAGGGTGTGGCGCGACTGTCCCTGCGAGGCCGTGTGCTGGCCGACCTCCAGCAATGCGCCGAACTGGTTCAGGAGCAGATGCATCGCTTCGGTCTCGGGGCGGCGCAGGCAGGCGACTGGCTGCGCCGCCAGCGCCTGCAGGACGGAACTGACGTGCCCGAAGCCCACCGATGCCGTAGCGATGCGGCCGAATCGGCCATCGCAGTGGTCACAGTGCATCGCAGCAAGGGACTGGAATATCCAGTGGTGATCTGTCCCTATCTCTGGAAAGGCAGCAAAGCCATCAAAGCCGGTGCCCGACAGGTGGGACGGCGCTGGACACCACCCGGAACGGATCAACCGCACCTTGATCTTCACTGCAATCCCCACTGGGGGCAGGGTCGACACGCTGCGCAGCAGGACAAGAGGGCACAGGAGGCGGAGGCCGAACGGTTGGCCTACGTGGCCTGTACACGAGCGCAACATCTCCTCGTGCTCGGCTGGCCTGGCCCAGAGCGGGCCGAGACAGGCAACCCGCTCAGCCAGTGGCTGACAGGAGAACCCGACGGGGCTTCACTCCCCCTGACAGTCATCGACCTCGACATTCCTGGGCTGCCTCCCCACTGGCAGCCGCCGAAACCGGCCGGAGATCTGGCGCTCGGCCCCATGCCCAGCCGTTCACTCGACAGCCGATGGGGTCGAGCCAGTTATTCCGCCTGGGCCCATGCCAAGGTCGCCCTGCCGCCGGAGATGCGCGACGAGGGTCGCGACAACGATGGACTGATCCACGAGCCGATCAGCCCAGCCACAAAGGCAACGCCCACAACCGACAACGACGCCCTCAGCTGGAGTGCGCTCGGCCCATTGGCCCGATTTCCCCGCGGTGCAGGGCCGGGGGAGGCTCTCCATCGCATCCTTGAAAGGATCGACTATGGCGTGATCAAGAACGGTGATCTCCAGCCATGGCGTGACGTCATCACCCAGGAACTGCCCCGAGCCGGGTTGAACATCGACTGGTCAGACAGCGTTCTCGAGGGTCTGGTGCAACTGGTGCAGACGCCGATGGGATCCGCACTGGGATCCTGTCGGCTCGCTGACCTGGTGCGAGGCGAATGGATGAATGAAATGAATTTCGATCTGCCCCTTGCCCAGGACAACAGCCGCCATCTGGTGCGAAGCCTCGGTTTGTCAGCGGTGTTCGAGAACCATTCCGGCGGACTGTTCAACGCCGACTACGGCCACCATCTGAAGCAACTGGAGGTGGCGAGTCGCGGTTTTCTCACCGGCTCCATCGATCTGTTGTTCTGCTGGGAGGGAAAGTGGTGGGTCGCCGACTGGAAGAGCAACTGGCTGGGACAACGCGATGACATGGGGGACGTGCAGGCATGCGGCCCGCGTCACTACTCCCAGAAGGCGATGGTCGATGTGATGACGGCCAACCATTACCCCTTGCAGGCCCATCTCTACGTAGTGGCCCTGCATCGCTACCTCAACTGGCGGCTTCGCAACTACGACCCGGCGATTCACCTTGGTGGATATGCCTACATCTTTCTGCGGGGTGTTCCGGGAGCCATCACGACAGCCCAGTGGTCAACCAAGGCTCCAACCCCTGGTGTGCTGGTGGATCAACCCAGCATCGAACGGGTGATCGCCCTGGATCAGCTGCTGCGCGAGGGCCAGCCATGACCAACAGTCTCGGCAGCGCACTCGCGGACACGTTGATTCGGCTCCTACCCCCGACAGAGACCAGCCGAAGCGACCTGGACACACTCATGAATGCCTTCGTCCTGGCTCTGGAACGTGGTGACCTGGGACTGTCGCTCAGCGATGAGGAGGCCGACGGCACCGAGGTGGACTGGTGGTCCGATGACCTGCTGGCAACCCTGACAGCGTCAGGCTGGTTGGTGGACGTCAATGATCTGGAGACGTCTCCCCACGCGGCGATCGTGCGGGATGGCGAATGGCTGCGACTGCGTCGCTGGCATCAGCAACTGACGGATTGCCTGCAGAGACTCAAGGCCATGGGCTGCCGTCCTCTGGACGATGGCATCACATCATCCGAGGAAACCAAGATCCGTCAGGGCGCGCTGCGGGCCGGTCTCGACAAGGAGCAGTGCGATGCGGTGATCGCATTGCAGCAGCGGCATCTGGTGGTGCTGACCGGAGGACCGGGCACGGGGAAAACCTCAACAGTGGTTCAGATGCTGGCCACAGCCCTGGAGAAGGACCCGGGACTCAGGATCCAGCTGTCTGCACCAACTGGCAAAGCCGCGGCCCGCCTTCGACAAGCCATTCAGCAGGGCAGCCTTGGGCTGGCATCGCCGGCGTCCGCGGCGCTGGCGAGCCTGCCCGCAGCCACGCTGCACCGACTGCTGGAGGCCAGAGGGGAGAACCGCTTCCGGCGCAACCGGACACACCCCCTGGAGCTGGATCTCGTCGTGGTCGATGAAGTCTCGATGGTGGATCTGCCCTTGATGACGGCACTGCTGGAGGCACTGCCGGAGCAGTCGAGGCTCCTCCTTCTCGGCGACGCCCATCAGCTGCCACCGGTTGGACCGGGGGCAGTCCTCCAGGAACTGAATCGCACCACTTGCAGACAGCAACTCGCTCAAGCGGCTGTGGAGCTGCGCACCACCTACCGGAACAACGGTGCCATCGCCAGGCTGGCAGGCCAGTTACGCAGTGCAGGATCCGATCGCCATGGGGCAGGCCTCCTGCATCACCACCTCCAGACCCTGAAACCGGATGACAACGTGGTGTGGCTTGAGGCGTCGAGCAGCACCCTGCCTGCTCAGCTGCTGAAGCAACTGCAGACACAGCAGGCCACCCTTCGGACTCTGGCCAGTGAGCTGCGCTGGAACGGTGAGGAGCCTGAAACCAGCAGCGCCCTGACCCTGCTGCGACAACTGGACACCTGGGTGGCACTCAGTCCTGTGCGCCGGGGCCCCTGGGGGGTGGAGGCCATGCACCGGGCCCTTCTCGGTGATCGCGCACTCCGCTCGGTGGAGCACTGGCCCGTGGGTACCCCTGTCCTCAACCGCCAGAACAAACCGGATGAAGGGCTCACCAATGGGGACATTGGTGTGATCGTGAACAGGGATGGAGAACAGAAAGTGTTGCTGGATGGAGTCAGGGTGCTTCATCCCGCGCAGTTCAGCGGTGCTGAGCCTGCCTTCGCCCTCACGGTCCACAAATCCCAAGGGAGCCAGTACGACTCCGTGGCCCTCCTTCTGCCACCGCAACGCCGCCAGGACCCACGCCTGACCTACACCGGACTGACACGGGCTCGGTCCACGGTGCTCCTGATCACACCGAAGCGAGCGGATGCGATGGCGGGAGACGT
The DNA here is from genome assembly GCA_042954165.1 of Synechococcus sp. Classification (GTDB taxonomy): domain Bacteria; phylum Cyanobacteriota; class Cyanobacteriia; order PCC-6307; family Cyanobiaceae; genus Synechococcus_C. The sequence continues at coordinate 11,417 of JBGKDM010000009.1, read as the reverse complement.
CATGAACAGCCAAGCTTGGAGCCCGCAGGACTGACGTGATGCACCCCGCAGACCGGGTCTTCAGACCCTGGGGCTGGTACGAAGACGTCATCGCAGCACCCGGCTACAAGGTGAAACGGCTCTGGATTGAGGCCGATCACCGTCTGAGCCTGCAACGCCACAAGCACCGCAGCGAAACCTGGACTGTCGCCAGTGGAAACGGAATCCTCAGCTGCAATGGATGCGACCGTGAAGCCGTGCCGGGAGACATGCTGCACATCCCCTGCGGTGCGGTGCATCGGGCCAGAGGCGGCCCTGAAGGCCTGCTCGTGATTGAGGTTCAGCTCGGCGCATTGCTGGAGGAAAGCGATATCGAACGCCTGGAAGATGATTTCGGCCGAGTGTTAAGTTGAGCAACCAACCTTGATAGAAAGGGCAAGCAATCGGAACGGCTTCGGCCGCATTGGACGTTGCCGGCCTGACTTGAAGGGATCAATCAGGCCAGAGCCTTCATCAAGATGACCCAGAGTGCAACGCACGGTGATTTCTCGTGCTCAGTGGATCTCAGTGCCACCGAGTCGAACGACAACGCCGCTGTCGTCACCTCCGAGACCGCTGGCGCTGCGTCAGCAGTTCAGTCGTCTGCTGAGGAGGTTTTCACCACTGTGATTGAAGCCACCGAGGAGCCCTCGGGATTTGCGGGCTTCGGCTTCAGCGACGCCCTGCTGAAAACCCTGCAGGCCAAGGGATACAAGGATCCCTCGCCGATTCAGGCAGCCACGTTCCCTGAGCTGATGCTGGGCCGTGATCTTGTCGGCCAGGCACAGACCGGCACCGGCAAGACAGCGGCCTTTGCTCTTCCGCTGCTGGAACGGCTCGAGAAGAACGCGTCCCGTCCTCAGGCCCTCGTTCTTGCCCCCACCCGGGAGTTGGCCATGCAGGTCGCCGACTCCTTCAAGGCCTATGCCGCGGGCCATCCCCATCTGAACGTTCTGGCGATTTACGGAGGATCCGATTTCCGCTCGCAGATCCACGCCCTGAAACGTGGCGTTGATGTGGTGGTCGGAACGCCTGGGCGCGTGATGGATCACATGCGTCAGGGAACTCTGGACACCTCCGGACTGCGAAGCCTTGTGCTGGACGAGGCCGATGAAATGCTCCGCATGGGTTTCATCGACGACGTGGAATGGATCCTGGATCAGCTGCCTGAAGAACGGCAGGTGGTGCTGTTCTCCGCCACGATGCCCTCCGAGATCCGTCGTCTGTCGAAGCGTTATCTGCGCGAACCGGCCGAGATCACGATCAAGACGAAGGACAAGGAGGCGCGTCGGATCCGCCAGCGCTGCATCACGCTGCAGAACAGTCACAAACTCGAAGCACTCAACCGGGTTCTCGAGGCCGTGACCGGTGAAGGAGTGATCATCTTTGCCCGTACCAAGGCCATCACCCTCAACGTCTCCGAATCGCTGGAGGCAGCGGGCCACGATGTTGCCGTCCTCAACGGTGACGTCCCCCAGAACCAACGCGAACGCACCGTTGAGCGTCTGCGCAAGGGAACCGTCAATATCCTTGTCGCCACGGACGTCGCGGCCAGGGGTCTGGATGTGGACCGTATCGGCCTGGTCATCAATTACGACATGCCGTTCGACAGTGAGGCTTACGTTCACCGAATCGGCCGAACGGGCCGCGCAGGCCGCAGTGGTGAAGCCATCCTTTTTGTCACACCAAGGGAGCGACGCTTCGTCAACAACCTTGAGCGCGCTGTGGGCCAGGCCATCGAACCGATGGCGATTCCCAGCAACGCCGAGATCAATCAGGCGAGGCTCGACAAACTGCGTCAGAGGCTCACGGATGCAGCCCAGCAGGATGTCGCGGCCTCGGATGAAGCCGTGCTGTTGCAGGAACTCCTGCAGCGGGTTGGGCAAGAACACAACCTGGACGCCTCCCGACTCGCCCTGGCAGCCCTGACACTGGCCGTGGGCGAGGGCCCTCTTCTGGTCAGCGGCGATGAGACCTGGCTTCAGAACAACGGTCGCAACAACCAACGCTTCGAACGACGGGAAGGGCGTTATGGCGAACGTGGTGACCGCCGCAGGCCCGATCGTTCGTCTCGACCGCCCGAAGACAACATGGAGCGCTTCCGGGTGGAAGTCGGCCATCGCGATCGGGTCAAGCCAGGCAATCTCGTCGGAGCGATCGCCAATGAGTCAGGCCTGCAGGGCAGGATGATCGGCCGCATTCAGATTTTCGAATCTCACAGTTTGGTGGATCTTCCCAAGGGAATGCCACAGGATGTCTTCAGCTCCCTGAAACGCCTGAAGGTGATGAACAGAGAGCTGCAGATCCGCCCCGCCTCCTGATCCCTTGGCCATGACCGTCAGCCTTCTCCGTCAGGTCCCTCTCCTGGCGGTGGGGCTGGCCTCCTTGGCCATTACACCCCCGCAATCGGCCCAGGCTGCTGGTGATCACAATCTGATCAACCAGTTCTGCCTTGCCAGCTTCCAGGCCGCGATGGCCAGTGCCGGCCAAACGGCACCGGACGGCATGGGCGCGTTCACCTGTCAGTGCTTTGTCGACAAGGTGACCACGGGTACTGGGCTGGACGCGGCCCAGTCCGAATGCAAGAGCCTGGCTGCTGAACGCTACAAACTCTGAGACCGCTGCCTGAAACCCGACTTGCTCATCTTGAAGCTGTAGTTTGGTCAGGCATCAGCTTCAGCGTTCGGCTCTGATCGGCTCGCTCCCCCCGGCTTCAGCTCACCAGCTTCAGCATCAAGGACTTCCTTTCCGGACCACGACTTCACTGATCACACACGTCCAACGGTCCAACCAGGAATGACCATCTACATCGGAAACCTCTCCTTCCAGGCAGAGCAGGAAGACCTGCTCGACCTCTTCAGCCAGTACGGCGAAGTGAAGAGTGCAAGCCTTCCTCTCGATCGCGAGACCGGCCGCAAGCGCGGTTTCGGCTTCGTCGAGATGGCAAGTGACGCTGACGAACAGAAAGCCATTGACGATCTTCAGAATGTTGAGTGGATGGGCCGGATGATCCGCGTCAACAAGGCAACCCCCCGTGAGCGCACCGGTGGCGGCGGCGGTGGCCGCGGTGGCTACGGCGGCGGCGGCGGCGGCGGTTACGCCGGTGGCGGCGGCAATCGCTGGTGAACTGACTGTCGCTCCATCGCGACATCGATCAAAGCCACCGCTGATGCGGTGGCTTTTTTAGTGGGTCATCCTTCAAGAGACGCCACCTCAGACACCTTCATCCAGGCTGGCAAGCTCGAGGCGAAGGTCTTCCGATGCGGCACGGGCCTGAAGACGGGACGTGACATCCACCGAGTCAGGCGACTGAGCACCATCTGGGCTCAGATGGGGGAGAGCGGAGCGGAGACCACGGCGACGTTTCCTGGCCACAAACCGGTGATAACGATTGATCGAACGTGAACGGGTCATGGAACCTCCTCGATCGTCAACACCGGTCTAGAACTGACACTCAGGAAAAACTGTTTGTCCGCAACAGAACGCTTGATTTCCGACAAATCAACCCTGGAGAGGCTGCTGCGCCACCTGCGCCCCCACAGATCGCTCGTGATCTGGGCAGCAGTCTGCTCAGTCATCAACAAACTTCTCGATCTGGCCCCTCCGGTTCTGATCGCCCTCGCAGTGGACGTTCTGGCATCCAGCCAGGGTGACGGCGGGACGACCGCCTGGATGGCTCGATTCGGCCCTGAGAGTGTTCCCAGCCAGCTGTTGCTTCTGGCTGCTCTGTCATTCGCCGTGTGGAGTGGCGAGTCTCTGTTCGAATATCTCTACGGAGTGCTCTGGCGCAATCTGGCGCAGACAACCCAGCACAGTCTTCGCCTTGAAACCTATGACCATCTCCAGCAACTGGAGATGGAGTTTTTTGAGCATGACAGCAGCGGCCGACTGCTGACGGTTCTGAATGACGACATCAATCAGCTCGAGCGTTTTCTCGATCGAGGCGCCAATGAGATCCTGCAACTGATCACCACCGTGGTTCTGGTTGGTGGCGCCATGGCCCTGTCCGCCCCTGAGGTGGCGCTGTTCGCTTACCTGCCGATCCCAGTGATTCTGTGGGGGTCGCTCCGCTTTCAGCGTCGCCTGAAGCCCCACTATCAGGAGGTGCGCCGCAAGGCTGGAGACCTGGGCAGCAGGCTTGCCAACAATCTCAACGGCATGCTCACGATCAAGAGCTTCACCGCCGAACCCTGGGAGCTTGAGCAACTCCGCCTGCAGAGCGACGCCTACAGGCTCTGCAACCGTCAGGCAATTCGGCTGTCAGCTGCCTTCATCCCCCTGATCCGCTTCGCGATCCTCTTCGCATTCATCGCGATCCTGTTGATCGGAGGTCTGAAAACGTGGCAGGGGACGCTGAGCATCGGGACCTACAGCTTTCTGGTCTTCATCACCCAGCGTCTTCTCTGGCCCCTCACCACCCTCGGTCGAACCCTCGATGACTACCAGCGGTCGATGGCCTCGACCAGACGGGTCCTGAATCTCACCGACACGCCGATTCAGATCCGGAGTGGGACGCAATCCCTCGACCCCTCCCGGGTCAAGGGCTCGATCCGCTTTGACCATGTCGACTTCGGCTACCGCCACCGTGACCCGCTTCTGAAGGACTTCTGTCTTGCGATCGAGGCCGGCCAGACCGTCGGGATCGTGGGAGCCACGGGGTCTGGCAAAAGCACACTGGTGAAACTGCTCCTACGTCTGTACCCACTGCATCAGGGGAGCATCCTTCTGGATGGCCATGCGATCGACTCACTTGACCTCCGCGATCTTCGCCGCAGCATCGCGCTGGTCAGCCAGGAGGTGTACCTCTTCCATGGCTCGGTGGCTGACAACATCGCCTACGCCATGCCGTCAGCAAGTCGGAGGGATGTGATCAAGGCGGCGGAGCTGGCCGAAGCCGATGGCTTCATTGCTGCGCTCCCCGAGGGGTATGACACGCTCGTCGGCGAGCGGGGGCAGCGGCTTTCGGGTGGCCAGCGTCAGCGCATCGCCCTGGCGAGAGCCATTCTCAAAAATGCACCGGTGCTGGTGCTGGATGAAGCGACGGCCGCCGTCGACAACGAAACGGAAGCGGCGATTCAGCGTTCGTTGCTGCAGATCACGGCGAACCGAACCACACTGGTGATTGCGCACCGACTCAGCACTGTGCGACACGCCGATCAGATCATCGTTCTCGACCAGGGCCGGATCGTGCAGCGTGGCCAACACGATCATCTGCTTCAGCAGGGTGGTGCCTATGCCGACCTCTGGCGCGTCCAGGCCGGTCTGCAACCCGATGAGCCCCTGAATCTGTGACCGCGGATCCTGTCAGCACGGTGTTGATTGCCGCTGGAAGCCTCGTTGACGGGGGCCAGGGTGATGCCCTGTCGCACCTGATGCACCATCCCGTTGGCATCTTCGCCCTGCTTCTCGCGATCACGGTGGTCGTTCCACCCATCTTCCGGCGTCTGCGACTGCCGGATCTTGTGGGGCTGCTCCTGGCCGGTGTCCTGGCGGGCCCTCATGTTCTGCAATGGCTGCAGCCGGAAGGCGAAACGATCCGGCTGCTGTCCGACATCGGAGCGATCTATCTCCTGTTCACGGTCGGCCTGGAAATCGACCTGGAGGAATTTCAACGGGTCAGGAACCGTTCGATGGCGTTCGGATCCCTCACCTTCGTTCTGGGAGCAGCCACCGGAATCGCCATCGGCAGCCTGTTCGGCTTTCCGCTCGTGCCGTGTCTGCTGATGGGGGCCTTGATGGCATCGCACACACCACTGGGCTATCCGATCGTGCGGAGCTATGGCGCCCAGCGCGATGAGTCCGTGATCGTGAGCATCGGCAGCACGATTCTCACGGACATCGCTGCCTTGATGCTTCTGGCGGTCGCTCTCGGAATGGGCAAGGGCAATCTCACGCCGGTCGGTTTCGCGGGACTCCTGTTGAGCATCGCGATCTTTGCAGTTGCCGTGATCGCCGGGATCCGCATGGTCGGCCAACGCCTCTGGATGCGCAGCATCACCGATGACAACAGGGTCTTTCTGGCCGTGATCCTGTCACTGTTCATCGCTTCTCTGGGAGCTGAACTGGCTGGTGTGGAAAAGATCGTCGGTGCGTTCCTGGCCGGCCTGGCCGTGAATTCCGTTCTGCCTGAGGGCAAAGCCAAGGAATTGGTGATCTTCGTGGGCGGAGCTCTTTTCATCCCGATCTTCTTCATTGATCTCGGCCTGCTTCTGGATCTCAACAGCATCGCTGCGAGCCTCAGCAACTTCAAATTCACAGGACTGATGCTGATCGGTGCCCTGGGCTGCAAAGGTCTTGCGGCCCTGATGGCAGGCCGGTGGTTTCGCTACAGCCGCCATCAGGTGTTGATGATCTGGTCGCTGACCATGCCCAAAGTGGCCGCCACCCTGGCGACCGCCTTCATCGGCTATCAGGCAGGCCTGCTCGAGCCGATCGTGTTGAACAGCGTGCTGGTGCTGATGGTCGTGACCGCCACCCTTGGCCCGGTTCTGACGGCCCGGTCCGTTGCTCGTCTTTTGGAGCCTGCCGAACCAGGGGGGGGCTATCCCGAACACCCCGAATGGACAACGCTGAACCTCTCGACCGATGACGAACCGGGGGAAGTGGTGCGACGGCCACTGAGGATCGTTGTGCCCGTGGCGAACCCCTCAACCGAGCAGCAGCTGCTCAGCCTCGCCTCCCGGCTGGTGCACGGCAGCGGTGGATCGTCCGGTCAGTTGCTGCCCTTGGCGTTGGTGTGTCCAAGCCTCGAGGAGGCACGCGGAGGGCTCAACCGGGCTGTGGCCGCAGCCCGGTTGCGGCTTCAGGAGGCCGATCGCATCGGACGGGGGCTGGATGTGTCAACCCGCAGCCTGCTTCGCCTGGATGAGGACATCGCCGGAGGCATGAGTCGCAGCGCCCTGGAGCATGGTGCAGATCTGCTTCTGATCGGCGCAGGCCGACCGGACAAACTGCGCAACTGGCTGTTCGGGGATCTGGTGGATGGGGTCTGCCGCAGCGCCCACTGCCCGGTCGTGGTGGCCAATCTTCAGGCGTGTCCAACCACACGCCTCAATCGGATCTTGGTGCCGATCAAGGACTTTTCGGCCAGTGCCAGAGAGCAGTTCGAACTGGCGCTGCGACTGATGGACTCCGCAGAGGACCCTGAGGGCATCCACATCACCCTGCTGCATGTGCATGACCCTCGCTACAGCCATCACGACCACGGCTGGATGACCCAAGAGCTCAGTCGGTGGAAACCCCGTGGCCAGCAAGCCGCGCGCATCGCGATCGAACTGGTGCGGGGCCCAGGAATCAACACCATGATCGAGCGACGCGCAGGAGAGCATGACCTGGTGATCCTGAGATCGCAGCGGCGCCGGGTGGGCGGCCTGCCGATCCCCGCCAGCGATCGCACGAGCAGTCTGGTGAACCAGCTGCCCTGCGCCTCCATGGTGATCAGTGAGCCCCTGATGGGATAGGAGCCGCCTGACAGACCAGTGGAAGCGTTTCTTAAAAGGAGACAGGAGGAGACCTAAAGTTTCGGCATGACAACACCTCTGCCCACCAGGGTTGGACCACGTGCACGATCACTGGTGATCGCCGTGACTCTTGGGCTCGCCTCGGGGCTGGCCCTTGCCGTTCCCCTGAGCATGGTGCTGCTGCCGGAAACCAGCCGGCCGAAGACGGTGCTGGGTCTGCCTCTGGAGAACCCCTTCGCCTCCTGGACGGGCATCGGCAATCGAACCATCGTGGTGCTCGGGATGGATGCCGGCGGTGGCAACACCGACACGATGTTCACGATCAGGGTGAGCAACGGAACCACGGAGATCACGCAGATTCCCCGCGACAGCTACGTCGACTCAGCTCGATTCGGACCGATGAAGGTGAATGCCCTCTATGCCTACGGAGGGACTGACGCGGTCAAACAAGAATTGAGCAGGCTGATGGGTCGACCGGTTCGCCATCACATGCTCATCAATCTGGAGGTCATCCGCAGCATCAGCGACCTGATGGGAGGCGTCACCGTGGATGTCCCCAAGCGCCTGTACTACGTCGACCGCACGCAGGGTCTCTATATCGATCTGCAGCCTGGTCCCCAGGTGCTGAAAGGGAATGACCTCGAGGGCTTTCTGCGCTGGCGCCACGATGGAGAAGGGGATTTCGGGAGGCTCGCGCGTCAGCAACTGGTGCTCAAGAGCCTGTTCACCTCACTCACGAAACCGGACAACATCATCAAACTTCCCGCACTGATCACGGCTGCGGGGCGCAATCTCAAAACAGATCTGGGCCCGATGGAGCTCGGTGGGCTGATCACCGCCATGGGCACGACCGACCTCGATGCCGAACAGCTGGACGCGATTCCTTTTGAACAGGATGGGATCAGCTACCTCGACACCCAGTGGCCGGCCGAGCCCCGGAACAACTGACAGCGGTCAGAGGTCGAGCCAGGGATGCGACCGGAAGGATTGGCGTCCCGATCAGATCAGCAAGGTGAACGATTCAATCACCTGCTGGAACAACCCCTTCACCTTGCTCCAGCGTGCTTCGTTGGTGCTGGTGGCCAGGGTGTAGAGACGACCGCGATCCACAACAACCGTGGCCAGTTCATGCCGGTCGCGATCCTCGAGGTGAACCGCGAATTCAAGGTCGTAGAACCGATGGCCTGCGTTGTCACGCTCCCTGGCTTCCACCAGGTCAGCCTGCCGTCCACTGCCTTCAGGGGCGATCACATCCCGCCGCAGACGTTCACCGACAGCCACCGCACTGCCAAGCTGCTGGAGTTCATCATCAGCATCGACATCGGACACCACCAAACTGACGGTTTCGTCACTGTTGATCAGGTCGTGGAACACCACCTGGGGTCCTCCGCTGACAGCAACGCGGCTCCAGCCCGTCGGATAGAGAAAGGCATAGCGCCCATCGGGACTCTGGAAGGAATTGAGGCCAGCTCCAGCGCCACTGCAGGCAGTCAGCACCACAAGACAAAGAAGCGTCATCCCGTAACGCAGCGATTTGGAGAGCAAGGAACGCATCAACCGGGTGTCTGACCTCGCACCATTCTGCCCTGGACACCCTGCCTAGATTTCATCCACTTGCAGCAGACCCCTGAGCGGCTTCACGCGACCGCTGGCACGGTTGATCGATCAGTTTGAGAGGCTTCCGGGAATCGGCCCACGCACCGCCCAGCGCCTCGCACTCCATCTGCTTCGTCAACCGGAGGAACAGATCCGCAGCTTCGCTGACGCCTTGCTCGCTGCGCGCACCCAGGTCGGGCAATGCCAGAGCTGCTTTCATCTCAGCGCCGAACCGTGTTGTGAGATCTGCCGCAACCCCGACCGCGACCAGGGGCAGATCTGCGTGGTCGCCGATTCCCGTGATCTGCTGGCACTGGAGCGCACCAGGGAATACAACGGTCGCTATCACGTCCTGGGTGGACTGATCTCTCCCATGGATGGCATCGGTCCGGAGATGCTGCAGATCACCAGTCTCGTGGCTCGGGTGGATCAGGAGCAGGTCGAGGAAGTGATCCTTGCTCTCACCCCGAGTGTGGAAGGAGACACCACGAGTCTGTATCTGGCCCGACTGCTCAGACCGTTCACCACCGTCAGCCGCATTGCCTACGGCTTGCCGGTCGGCAGCGAACTGGAATACGCCGACGACGTCACGCTCACCCGTGCACTCGAAGGCAGGCGCACCGTTGAATGAACGCAGGATCCGCATTGCGATGAGCCAACCGAGCCGTTACAGCCAGATCCCCCCGAAGGAACGTCTGCCCGAATGGTTGAGACGTCCGATCGGAAATGTCTCACAACTGGAGACCGTGCAGGGTTTGGTGAAACGCGGAGGGCTCCACACCATCTGCGAGGAAGGGCGCTGCCCGAACCGCGCGGAGTGCTACGCAGCAGGAACAGCGACATTTCTGCTGGGTGGATCCATCTGCACCAGAAGCTGCGCGTTCTGTCAGGTGGACAAAGGCCGATCCCCGATGCCGTTGGACACAGGTGAGGCCGAGCGGGTCGCGGAGGCTGTGGAACAGATGGGCCTCCGTTATGTGGTGCTGACCGCCGTGGCACGTGACGACCTCGCTGACCATGGTGCAAGCCTGTTCACAGCAGCGATGGATGCCATCCACCGCCGCAATCCACTGCTCCCGATTGAGGTGCTCACGCCCGATTTCTGGGGTGGTCACAACGATCCACTGATTGGTGAAGAGGCCCAGCGCAGGCGACTCCAGACCGTGCTGCAGGCGGGACCGGTCTGCTTCAACCACAATCTGGAGACGGTTGAACGCCTCCAAGGGGAGGTCCGTCGCGGAGCCACCTACCGCCGATCCCTGGCTCTTCTGGCTGCATCAAAGGCCCTGGCCCCTTCCATCCCCACCAAAAGCGGGCTGATGCTCGGACTCGGTGAAGACTTCGACGAAGTGGTTGCGACGATGGAGGCATTGCGTGCCGTCAACTGTGATCGTTTGACGCTGGGTCAGTACCTGCGACCTTCACTGGCCCACATGCCCGTAGCTCGTTACTGGCATCCCGATGAATTCGAGCGACTCGAGCGCATTGCCCAGACCCTTGGGTTCACGCATATCCGGAGTGGCCCCCTGGTTCGCAGCAGCTATCACGCTGCCCAACCTGGGCACCGGATCAGTCGCGGTGTCGGGGGTGGACCTGGCCCCACCGCCTGAGTGCCTGCCGAAACACATGATCACAGTCACCCACCATCAACTGACCCGCACCACCCCAGATCAGCCGCAGTGGAAGATCGGATGGCGCTGCTCCAAGCAGGCGGGTTGGAACGAATCCGAGGGAGCGGAAATAACGCACAAGTCGTCGATGCTGCCGCGGGTCGTCGTCAATGGCGAGAAGACGCGCCTGGCGACACGGCGTGACCTCCCTGGCCCAGGCCATGGTTGCGGCCCAGATCAGGGGGCCAACACCGGGTGGCGCCTTCGGCAGCACGCGCATGGTGTCGAGCTGAAAGCCCCGCTTCCCGGGGTAGGCCCAGCCCTTCAATTCGCCCAGAAGGTTGGCCCGTCCAGCGCCTGATGGTTCCGCCACCACAAGCCGCAATGTCCAGATCCCGGCTGGTCGCGCCATCTGCACTCTCAACAGCAGTCCCGTCTGCTGTGCCTGCAGCTCCAGCTGCTCAAGGGTTGGCGACACCACCATCTCAGCCATCCTCATAACGGGAGACATGGATCACCCGATCCACAGGGAGCTCTCCATACAGATGGGGGAAGCATTCACCGGTCGGAGATGGATCGGCACGCAGGGGCATCGGCAGCAGTTGAGGGTCGAGCCGCAGCAGCAGCACGTCTCCGGCATCGGCGTAGAAGCGCCGGTACGTGTCGCTCAGCTGCTCCGCTGTGGAGGCATGAATGAAGCCTTCCTGGTTGAGAGTCCTCCCGCGTGTGGAGA
>JBGKDM010000008.1:0-5482 GCA_042954165.1 Synechococcus sp. | reverse complement strand
TCAAACCAATGACAACAGACTCATCACACCCGAAGGCAAAGATTCAGAAGACACTTAAATTGACCCAGGCGCAAACGAAACAATGCCGAAACTCTGTCCCAGGATCAGAGGAGAGTGGGATCGTGTCATGAATGCGCTCGGAATTCAAAAGACAACCTCGATCTTCCGCTTTGTCCGCGACTGTCCGATCCTTTCGGTGTTCGCTTTGGCCATTGCCGTTGCAGCGGTTGTCATCGTGATCGGCTGATTGGCGTGTGAGCAAAGAGCTTCGACGATCAAAAATTTTCCAGAAAACCGGCTGCACCAGGCTCTGTTTCTTTCTGGGTGGCATCGGCGCATCGCTCACGATTGGCGCCACATCACTCACCTACCTGTTTCTGCACGAGCAACTGGAGTTCTCAGCGTCACTGGTGGCCAAGCAGCAGGTGTCAGCGGCCTGCGGCGCGATCAATTCTCTCGCCTTTGGACTGCTGGAAGCATCGCTGAACAATGAGGAGACAACGGAAGACCTCCCCTCATGGATGCTGGCAACAGGACACGACACAGCCGACGGAATCCGATGGGTCTCAGCAGCAGCAGAGCTGGAGCACAACGTCGCCCTCATCGCTCAACAACAGGTTGTTCACGCAGGGGACGTCCCTGGACCTCCAACCAACGAAGCGGAGGAGCGCACCGAATTCACCCATGAAGTTCGTCATTCGGTGCCAGAAAACACCTGCACGTTGGAGGGGATTCAGAAGAACGGCGAGGGGAGAGCGGTCCCAGTCGCCTTTCAATCCATTCCTGGAGAAGAGCCAGCGGTCCTGCTGGCAAGGCTGACTGAGACAGGGGGCGCTCTCAGCCAGGACAACAGGGAGCCATTCGCCATCGTCGATCTCAGCCTGATGCTTGATTCATTCACAAGGAATGAGAATCAAGCCATGAGGTCAGGGTGGCTTCCTGACCTAGGAAATTGGCTGAAGATCAAAACTGCACTGTCCACTTATCCGATGAACCACCTGGAGGATATGGGCGGTGAACACATCCACTTCCTCTCCAATCCTCCAGAGGCAAAAGAGAAACAACGAACAATTGAAGCCGGCCTTTATCAGTTCGTTCTGCTCACATCCGAGGGCCTGGAGGTCATCTATGAAGCATGGGTGGATTACAGCCTCCTGGATCGGCTACCCAGACGCGTCGCCGGACTGATTTTCATCGTCGGGCTGATGAGTTCTGGGGTCGGCGTGATGATGAGTCGAACCGCCCTGGTGAAGGAGGCTCAGATCAGCGATGAACTACGCAGACAGAGCAGAACCGACAGCCTCACCGAACTGCCCAATCGCCGGGCCTGGGACGAACTCCTGATGCGGGAAAATAACGCCTTGCAGCGGCACCACCGCCAATACGCCATTGCGGTGATCGATCTCGATCATTTCAAAGGCGTGAACGATTCACTCGGGCATGCGGCCGGTGATGCTCTGCTCAGGCGCACGTCTCAGGTTCTGAAGCGCATCATTCGGGGTGAGGACGTTGCGGCAAGGGTGGGTGGCGATGAATTCACAGTTCTCTTCCGTGAACCAACGGACCACAGGGAAGAACAACTCCTGGATCGCCTTGAAACCGCCTTTGCTGACGAAGCGATTGCTATTTCGATCGGACTCGCATTCAGCCAACAGGATCAAACCCTGATGGACACCTGGCAGCGGGCCGATGGGCTGATGTACAGCCATAAATCGGGCAAGAACGCCGGACGGTGACCAGAGCCTTAGCGTGATGATCCCTCTCCTGTAACAGAGGCAGTGTTCGCCGCAGCGACCATGAGAACGACCAGATCCCGGGCTCGATGCTGCACGCAGACTCTCAGGACAGGTGGGCAGGGCAGGCCAGCACCATGAATTTCTTCACCGCCCTGACCGAGGCGATCGCAAGCCGCCAGTCCTTGCTGGTGACAGGCCTGGATCCCAATCCAGAGATGCTGCGCAGCTGGGCTGTCTCCAGGCAGCTCGGAGGCAGTTCGCTCCTCAGCCAGGCACGGGCATGGTGCAAATCCGTGATCGAAGCCACCGCAGATCATGTCTGCGCCTACAAGCCAAGCCTGGGCTTCTATCAGGCGATGGGTTCGGCTGGGGTGGAGCTGCTCCTGGAAGTGCGGGAGCTCTTACCACCGGATCTGCCACTGATCATCGACATCAAGCATGGCGACCTCAACAGCTCCAGCGCCATCGCTGCCTATCTGTTCAAAACCCTGCATGCCGATGCCGTCACCCTGAACCCGTTGGCCGGCCAGGACATCGCTGCCCCCTTTCTGCTCTATCCCGGCAAAGGCGTGGTGATCAACTGCCACAGCTCCAACCCTGCCGCCCGGGCACTGCAGCACTTCCCAGACGATTCAACACCACTGTTCCTTGAGGTGGTGCGGGAAAGTCAGCGCTGGGGAACGCCTGATCAACTCCTGCTCGAGGTGGGCACCAGTGATCCAGCCATTCTCAGACGCGTGCGCCAGGCCGCCCCTGAACGGTTCGTGATGCTGCGCTCGCTCTGGGGTGAGGAGGGGAAACTCCGCCACATGCTTGCGGCAGGCCTCAATCAGGCCGGCGATGGACTGCTCCTGCCGCTGCCGCAGAGCCTGCTGAATGAAGGCGACATCAATGGCAAGACCGCAGCCCTGAAAGCACGCATCAACCGCATGCGTGACGCGCATCTGGAGGAAGGGACAACAACCCGGTCCGCACGCTCCGAACACTGCCAGATCTGGCCCCATCCCTCACCATCGAAGTCGTCGGACACCCCCGAACCGCAATCACGCCAAGCGCTGAAAGCGGTCAGCCCCGAACTCAGGGAGCTGGTGATCGACCTCTTCGATATCCGCTGCCTGTTGTTCGGTGCGTTCCGGCAGGCCAGCGGTGCCACCTTCAGCTACTACGTGGATCTGCGCCAGATCATTTCCGATCCGGCCCTGTTCCACCGGGTGCTCGACTGCTACGCACAGCAGCTGGCTCCGCTGCGGTTCGACCGGATCGCCGGGATTCCCTATGGCTCCCTTCCCACGGCCACCGGGCTCTCCCTGCAGCTGCACAAGCCCTTGATCTATCCCCGCAAGGAAGTGAAAGCCCATGGCACCCGCCGGCTGGTGGAAGGGGAGTTCAACGAGGGCGACACCGTCGCCGTGGTCGATGACATCCTGATCACTGGCGGCAGCGTGCTGGACGGGATCGGCAAGCTCACCGGCTCCGGCTTGCGCGTCAATGATGTTGTGGTCTTCCTCGACCACGGCGGCCGGCACGACCCCCGAGCCAAGCAGCGACTGACGCAGCAGGGCCTCAGGCTCCATGCAGTGCTGACCCTTGAAACCATCCGCGACATCCTTGAGGACGCGGGACGGATTACGGCCGAGCAGGCCCGTGAGCTCTGCGCCACGGATCCATGACCCGCGCCCCGACGGCTGCAGGATGCGGTTGCAGGGCGCAAGGGCTATCACGGGGGCAAAGGAGATCAACGATGGCGCCTCCACCAGGCACCGGCAGGGGCAGCCGCTCTCCGGATGCTGTGACGGACCAATTGATTGAAGCCTGGGGACTGATGCCACACCCGGAGGGAGGGTGGTACCGGGAAATGCACCGCAGCAAGCAGCCCGTGACCCGCGCGGACGGCCAACAACGCGCTGCCCTGACCACAATCCTGTTCCTGCTGGATCGCCAGTCCGTCAGTCGATGGCACCGGGTGCGTCATGCCGACGAAGTCTGGATTCACCTGCAGGGAGCGCCTCTCACTCTCTGGGAGCTTCCACCGGAAGGGGGCAGTCCATCGCACCGCATCCTGTCCCTGCAACACCCCATCCAGGTGATTCCCGCCGATCACTGGCAGGCAGCGAAACCCGAGGGCCCCTACTCCCTGGTGAGCTGCTGCGTCGGCCCGGGATTCGACTTCAGTGACTTCTGCATGCTGCGTGACCTGGAGGAAGACCAGCATCCGGCGGGCATCCTGAAGGAGTTGATCTGATCGCCGCCCGGCGTTGATAAGGCCGCCAGGCTTGGAACCGGCGCCGCCGACTTATTACGCTCGTCGGATCAGGAGATAGGCATGGGCAGCAGCTTCGGCGATCTGTTCCGGATCAGCACGTTCGGCGAATCCCATGGGGGAGGCGTCGGGGTGATCGTGGATGGCTGTCCGCCCCGACTCCGGCTGGATCTTGAGGGCATACAGGCGGAGCTCGACCGGCGCAAACCAGGTCAGAGCAAGATCACCACGCCGCGCAAGGAAGCCGATCAGGTGGAGATTCTCAGCGGCCTGCTCGACGGCGAAACCCTCGGCACGCCGATCGCCATGGTGGTGCGCAACAAGGATCAGCGCCCCCAGGACTACAAGGAAATGGAGGTGGCCTTCCGCCCCTCTCATGCTGACGCCACCTACCAGGCGAAATACGGGATCCAGGCCCGCAGTGGTGGTGGCCGTGCCTCGGCCCGGGAAACCATCGGGCGGGTGGCAGCAGGCGCCATCGCGAGGCAACTGCTTCAGACGGTGGCGGGCACCGAAGTGATCGCCTGGGTTAAGCGCATCCATGACCTTGAGGCCGTTGTCGATCCAGGCAGCGTGTCGAGCGAGGCTGTCGAATCCAA
Source organism: Synechococcus sp. (assembly GCA_042954165.1). GTDB lineage: Bacteria > Cyanobacteriota > Cyanobacteriia > PCC-6307 > Cyanobiaceae > Synechococcus_C. The sequence goes on along the minus strand of JBGKDM010000008.1, from coordinate 887 downwards.
CATCGTGCGCTGCCCCGATCAGCCGATGGCGGAACGGATGATCGAACGCATCGAAGCCATCGGCCGGGAGGGCGATTCCTGCGGCGGCGTCATCGAGTGTGTGGTGCGACGTCCGCCCGTCGGACTCGGCATGCCGGTGTTCGACAAACTCGAGGCAGATCTGGCCAAGGCGGTGATGTCACTGCCGGCCACCAAAGGCTTCGAAATCGGCTCCGGCTTCGCTGGCACCTTCCTGAAAGGCAGCGAACACAACGATGCCTTTCTTCCCAGCGATGACGGTCGTCTGCGCACAGCCACCAACAACTCGGGTGGCATTCAGGGGGGGATCAGCAACGGCGAGTCGATCCTGATCCGCGTGGCCTTCAAACCCACGGCCACGATCCGCAAAGAGCAGCAAACCATCAACGCCGCCGGCGCTGCCACCACCCTGGCCGCGAAAGGGCGCCACGATCCCTGCGTGCTGCCACGGGCGGTCCCCATGGTGGAGGCGATGGTGACTCTGGTTCTCGCCGATCACCTCCTGCGCCAACAGGGTCAGTGCAGTCTGTTGTGACCTGAACCAGACCCGAGGGCCTGGTCTGAGGACGCAAGGGAGGTCAGCTTCTCGCGGGGGAACTGATGCCGCTCTTGGACAGTGAACCGCTGCTGAGTCGTCCTGCTGCCTTGGCCATGCGCTTGGCAACGGACGTTGTGGCGGTGCTGCCCGTGGTGGCCTTGCGTGCCCGTTTGGCGGGCCTGGGCTTGCGCGTCGTGGAAGCGGTGGTGGAAGCCGCTGCCTTCTTGACGGTTTTGGTGCTGCTGCTGCTGACGGCTTTGGTTTGAGCGGCCGACGCGCTGGTCGATGCGGCGCCGGCGCCTGAGGCCGCTTTGCCTGTCCGCTTGCGGGT
>JBGKDM010000007.1:0-15177 GCA_042954165.1 Synechococcus sp. | reverse complement strand
GGAGCTGGAGGTGACATTCAGCAGGTCGCCTCGATGGCTCGTCAGATGGTGACCCGCTTCGGGATGTCCGATCTTGGACCCGTAGCTCTTGAGGGCGGCGGTCAGGAGGTCTTTCTTGGCCGTGACCTGATGACACGAAGTGATGTCTCCGATTCGATCGCCAGGCAGATCGATGAGCAGGTTCGTGACATGGTCAAGCGGTGTTACGAGGAAACCGTTGAACTGGTTGGTCAGCACCGGGAAGCCATGGACCATTTGGTCGAACGACTGATCGAGATTGAAACCATGGATGGTGATGAATTCAGGGCTCTTGTGTCTGAATTCACGACAATTCCCGAAAAGGATCGCACTGAGGCAGTCCTTCCGGCCTGATCAACTCATACCTAGTTTTCAGAGATGCTCTGACATTGTTCAGGTCATCTCTGATCAACAAAGATTCCCAAAAAAAAGACCCCGCTCAGGCAGGGTCTTTTTTTTGTAGTTACAGCAGTGATCCAATCAAACGGAGTGAACAGGCCGTTTGTCGATCACAGTGTCAATCAGGCCGTAGCTGACAGCTTCCTGAGGAGACATAAAAAAGTCCCTGTCCGTGTCGACCTGTATTTTGTCGAGCGGTTGTCCACAGCGATCGGCGAGTTCCCGGTTGAGCCTGTCCTTGAGATAAAGAATCTCGTCAGCTTGGATACGAATGTCGCTGGCCTGACCTCTTGCACCACCCAGGGGTTGGTGAATCATGATGCGGGAATGGCGAAGGCTGCTGCGCTTGCCCTTGGCTCCGGCGTTGAGAAGAAAAGCGCCCATGCTTGCCGCCAGGCCGACACAGACCGTGTGCACATCCGGTTTGATGTGCTGCATGGTGTCAAAAATCCCAAGACCGTCGTAAACCGATCCACCCGGAGAATTGATGTAGAGATAAATATCCTTCTCAGGATCTTCGGCTTCGAGAAAAAGCAACTGAGCAACGATCCTGTTTGCCGATTCACTGGTCACAGGTTCACCGAGAAAGACGATCCGCTCCCGCAGAAGGCGCGAGTAGATATCAAAGGCCCTTTCACCGCGGCCCGATTCTTCGATCACGATCGGGATCATTCTTCAGTCCTGAGGATGCCGGTAATCCTAACGGCGACTTCAGCGGCGCTAAGGTTTATGACTTCTTGATTGGTGCAAGCACTTGGGTGAGCATCGGACCATTGCTGACAGCAAGCGTGCCTTCCACGCAGCGTTCCCCCACGTGATTCCGTCGCTGTACCGCCGCACAGCCGATGAGTTGCTGGTGGAACTTCATCTGCTGAGCCATCAGAAAGCCTTCACCGTTGATGCCCTGTTCGCCGTCGGTCTGAGGCAGGTCTTTGAGGCATTCACGAAGGGATACCGACCGGAGAGTCATCTCGGCCCCCTGTTCGACGCCTTGTGCAGCTGCAACGGTTTTGATGCAGCTGCTTTGGTGACACTGGCAGACACCAGCCAGCAAGCCGTTGAAGGTCACTCTCTCGAAGACGTCCAGGGGTGGCTGGCAGCCAAGGGAGAGGGAGCTCCTCCTGCCCTGGCTTCGGTGCTCGCGCGTGCGGATCAGGGTGATTTCCATTACTCCCGTCTGATGGCCGTTGGTCTGCTGACGCTGCTTGCCAAGGCCAAAGGCGATGACACCAGTGACCCCTCCGAGCTGGCCAAACTTGCCCATGAGTTGAGTGAACCCCTGGGATTGACCAAGGAACGCGTGGAGAAGGACCTGGGTCTCTACACGGGGAATCTCGAGCGGATGGCGCAGGCCGTCGAGCTGATGGAGGAAACCCTTGCCGCTGAACGGCGCAAGCGGGAGCGCAAGTCGGATCAGGATGCAGCTCAGGTTTCGGCGCCCGTTGGGAGCGAGAGCTGACCACTGAACTGGTGCACGGCCCCGCTTCTTGTCACTGGTGACACCAGCGGGGTCAGCGTCAGCCGCAGCGATGAGGCACGCCGGATCTGCAACGGTGTCTGTGCAGGCAGCATTCCAAGCGCGTCCAGAGCTTCAGGGCTGGCCTGCAGACCAAACCATGGTGTTCTTTCTGCTCCCTTCATCGTTGGGATGACATCGTTTGCCGGGGCCAGTCCAAGCCCGAGACTGAGAACCGGGTCCTGATCCTCGGTCTGCAACCACCGCCATCCGCCGAGCGGAGTGTCCGAACCTCCTTCGTTGATCAGCCACCCTTCAGCGATCGGATCGGACGGTGTTGTGGTCCATCCGCTCATGCGCAGCTGATCAGCAAGTGTGCTGAGCGAGCGGCGAACTGCATCGCTGTCTCCGCCGGTCCAAAGCTGAATCTGCACTCCGGCCTGAAAGGCTTGTGACGGATTGGCCACCAATCGCAACCGGAATGGCATGGCGATCAATCGATCCAGGTCACCGGCGTTGATTCCATACCTGGACGCCAGTGGATTGCGGACCACCTCCCTCGCTGTCAAGGCGGCCACAAGAGCGCGAAACTGCTCCCCCTCCAGAAGCAGAGGCGCAGTCATGGTCGTCTCGCTGGGCGTATCCATCACGCGAGCAGATGCTGGATGGACAACCGCTGCTGTCTCCAGCGGATCCCGGCTGACCCAGCCGTGCCATCGGAGGGTCTCCGCATCTGAACTATGGCTGAGGCAGCCATAGCCTGCTTCGGCCAGCAATGGGGCCGCTTCTCCGGCGTAGCGGCCGATCGCCTGCGGGCTCCACTGCAGCGATGGTGAGCGGGAGAGTGCTCTGAGACAGGCAACCTCCACAGCGTTGGGTTGTGGTGGCTCGGGTGAGAGCTGATCAATTCTGGTGAGCAGCTGGCGTCGGGTCAGGGCGTTGGCGCTGACGACAGCCAGATCATTGATCTGTGTGATCTCCAGGGATTCACGGCTGCTGCGTTCGAGAACAGTCCAGGGAATAATGAGATGGGGCTCACCGTCATCGCTCCAGGCCTGCCACCAGAGGCCGTGGCCAAGCCTGGTCCAGAGCTGCGTTGCGATTCTGATCCCGAGACGTTCATGCCAGATCTGGGGCGGTTTACGGCTGGGATCCCCTTGGGATGCCTGCAGAGCCGTGCTTGCAGCCACCAGTGTCTGGAGTGCGCCCCTGCGCGGCGACGTCAGCTCAGGCGAGACGACAAGCAATCCGATCAGGCCACTCCCAAGGAGAACAATCAGGCCGGATGCGGTCCAGAGATGATGAGCGAATGTGCTGTGAAGAGCAGCCTTCAGCGTTGGCCTGAGCCGTTGCGCCGCCTTCGATCGCGCCATTCGATTGTGGAGAGATAAATCACGGACACACTGACGAAGATCAGCAGTGCCGCTGCGGTGACCGCCAGCCCTTGGTTAAGGACTGGCGTCTGCAGGAGTTCGGTCAAGAGATCAGAAGTTGAGGGTTCCGTCTCCGTTGCGGCCCCAGACCACCATCGCGATCGAGAAGCTGAACATGGCGGCCAGGGATGCCCAGGCAAAAGTGAACAGCATTGGAAGTCGCTGAAAGTAGGGTGATCTTAACTAGGGTCCGGCCGCGTACCCAACGGACTGTTGAAACTCATGACAGCGTCGTCACCTGGTGGCTCCACCTTGCTGGAGCGTTCACGCACCACCCAGCGGTATCCGCAGGCGCGCGTGATCGTTCTGAACGATGACGTCAATACCTTTGAGCACGTGGTGAGCTGTCTCTGCAAGATCATCCCCGGCATGGGGTCCGACAAGGCCTGGGGCCTTGCGCACAAAATCGACGGTGAAGGCGCAGCGGAAGTCTGGTGCGGCCCCCTGGAACAGGCTGAGCTGTATCACCAGCAACTCAGCGCCGAGGGACTCACGATGGCGCCCATCGAACGCTGCTGATCTCCGGAATTAACATCACCCGACCAGAAGGGTCCTCGCGGTGACAGTAAGCAAGAAGGTTTTGAAGATCGCGAAGATCGCGGTCTACGCCGCACTCTTCGTTGTTGCTGTTGTCTTTCTCCAGCGCTACGGCATTGCTCCGCTTCAGGAGGCTGTCAAGCAGATGGGATGGTGGGCACCGGTTGGATTGTTCGTTCTCCGTGGCGTCAGCATCATTCTTCCTGCGCTGCCGAGTTCGGTGTATTCGCTACTGGCAGGATCCCTCCTGGGCTTCAAGGTCGGTTACCTGACGATCATCCTGTCGGATCTCGTCTTCTGCGGAGCAGCGTTTCTGATCGCACGTCGCTGGGGACGCGACCCGGTGTCACGGCTGGTGGGACGCAAAGCCATGGAACGGATCGACGGGTTCAGCAAAAACCAGCTTGAAGGCAATTTCTTTCTCATGACCGGCCTACTGATGACAGGCCTGTTCGACTTTCTCAGTTACGCCATCGGGATCAGCCGCACGCACTGGCGGGTGTTCGCCCCAGCCCTGGTGATCAGCGTTCTGATCAGTGATTCGATCATCGTCGCCGTCGGAGCGGGAGTCACGCAGGGGGCGACTGTGATGCTCGTTCTCGCCCTGGTGGCCATGTTCGCTCTGGCCACACTCACTGGAGTTCTCAAGAAACGCACCAAACTCGGCACGGACCATTGAGCGGATTGGTTCAGGCGGCTGGCAGACGTTTTGATGACGCGAGACGCAGCAGAACAGTGGTGCGGATCCGTTGCGTCTCGCTGTTCAGCACATAACGCAGAATCCGGCCTGGGAGATAGGCAAACCCACGCACCTCCGTGCCGTGGACCTCGGTGGTTAAAACACAGGCCAGGGGCCCCCATCGCTCATGCAGTGGCTTGGCGACGAGGCTGCGGAGTGCATCCACTGATTTCACCATCGGCAACCACCGTCCACTCACTTTGTCGTAGCCACACCCGCTAGCTTCAGCCAACTGTTCTCAATTTCTGAGCGTCATTGGCGCGACTGGTGATCACCCACAGCACCTATGTGGAGGGCCTCATCCCCTGGCTGAAGGCTCTGGCTTGTGATGAGGCCATCCAGACGATCACACCAGCGGTGATCGCGAGGGTGCGTGGACGATCTCCCGGCTTGAAACTCAGGGTGTCAGCCCCCCTTCAGAGCGGGCACAAGCTCGTTGCCAGACGAGGCTCGACGATGCAGGAAGTCTTTGTGGTCACCGCGCTGAGCGCAACCGAGCTTCAAACACGGATCGACGCCTGTAAGCCCGATCCCTCAGCGAAGGGTCGCGCACTGAAGCGCTGACAGGTTGGGAGGACCACCGTGCCGTGCGAGCCCCAGTGATCGACCTGGAAGAACCAGAAGGGGTAACAAAAGAGAGGTTTCGTTTCCGGCTGCAAGGCCGGTCTACGGCACCATCACCGCAGTCGCCCCAAGTCGATAGAGAGTCAGATCAGAGCACTAGAAAAGGCCGTCACCAACACAGCAGTCCTGCGTGAATTTTAGGGCAGGGGCCAGATTTCGCGAATCCTGTTGTGGGCTCTCGTGGCTTCGGACTGACGGATAGCGGCATCACTGCCTTCAAGAATCACCGTGACGTGACCGAGTTTGCGTCCGGGAGTTTCCTCGGTTTTGCCATACCAATGCAGGTGCAGATTGGGAATCTCCTGCAGCGCCGTCAAGCGGTGCTCGAGGGGTGAGCTGCGATCAGAGGCAAGCCCAAGAAGATTCACCATCAGCGCTCCCGGAACACGCAAAGCGGGGTCGGGGACATCCAGGTTTGCAGTGATGCAGAGCTGCTGATCGAACTGGCTGCTGTGACAGGCTTCGATCGAGAAATGGCCGGAGTTATGGGTTCGCGGTGCAATTTCATTGACCATCAAACCCTCGGGTCCATAGAACATCTCGATGGCCATGACGCCTGCGTAATCGAGTTTGGTCAGCAGTGACGCCGCGATGTTGTAAGCCGTCGCTTCAACAATCTGCGTCACATCAGCGGGTGCCAGCACCCAATCACAGACCTGATCACACTGATGGGTTTCGGCGATCGGGAGGGCACGGACCCGACCGGTTGCGTCACGACTGACAACAAGGGCGAGTTCCCGCTCAAAACGGATCCACGATTCGAGCAACCAGTTCTCCGCATCCACGGAGTCGAGCAGATCCTTCAGACAGGCGACTGAGCGGAGAATGCGGGTGCCCTTGCCGTCATATCCACCGCTGGCAGCCTTCGCCATCACCGGAAAGTTCCACCCTTTCGGGAGTTTCGGGGCCGCTGGATCAACCGATGTCAATCGCACCCAGGCCGGACCTGGAATCGCCAGCTCTTCCAGCAGTTCCCGCTGGTGAATCTTGTTCACGAGAGGCTGCAGGCTGCTCAGGGACGGGCGGAACTGCATTCCCTGGCGCTCATGCGTGCGCAGGCCTTCAATGCTGACCCATTCATTTTCAAAAGTGATCCCGTCGCAGCGATCAAGCAGCTCCCGGCTGGCCCCGGCATCAACCGGATCCGCTAGCACCATCTCCTCCACAAGCTGCCCAGCAGGATCCTGCCTGGACGAGGACTGAACCACCACGTCGATCTGTCTGGTGGCCGCAGCCTCCACAAGCATCCTTGCCAGCTGGCCGCCACCAATGACTCCGATCCGAGGGGAAGATGTCTCAGCTGGCGTGCCGGTCATGAATGGCGACCACGAATGACGGGGATCAGAGCAATCCTCTCTCGCCGGCGAACCGGAGGCGAAGCATCGTGATCAGCATCACCACCAGAAACAAGGCCAGTCCGACCGTGCAGGCATAGCTGATCTCCAGTTCGGAGAACGCCTGGTCGTACACGTAATACACCAGAGTGCGGGTCGCATCGGCCGGGCCACCCTGGGTCATCAGAAACACCTCCTCAAACACCTTGGTGGCTGCGATCGCCGAGATCACCGACACAAGCGTGAGATACGGACGTAACAGGGGAAGGGTGATGTCGAGATGTTTGCGCCAGCCCTGGCTGCCATCCAGTTCGGCCGCTTCATAGAGCTCCTGGGGGATGCCCTGCAATCCCGCCAGAAAGATGACCATGTAGTAGCCGAGTCCCTTCCAGAGCGTCACCACCATCACTGAGGGCAGGGCCAGCCAGGGGTTGGTGAGGAAACCGATGGACGTGAATCCATCGCCAAGAAGCTCAGCAAGCCAGCCATTGAGCAAACCGTTCTCTGCATAGAGCCAGCGAAAAGCAATGGCGGCAACGACGACGGACACCAAAACAGGTGTGTAGAACAACGCCCGCATCCAGTGGACACCCGTGAATGAACGATTCACAAGGACGGCCAGCGCCAGGGAACCGATCACAACGGGCGGAACAATTCCAACGAGATAGAGCAGGGTGGTGGTGAGAACCCGGAAGAACATCGGGTCGGCAGCCAACCGCCGGAGGTTGGCGAGGCCGATGAAGCGCAGGGGTTCACTGACATCGAGACCGGTCTGCGTGAACACCATCACCAGTGCCATCAGCGCCGGTACCAGAACGGACAGTCCAAGCAGCACCAGGGCCGGGCTCAGGAATGACCAGGCAGTCGCCGTCTGCCGCAGGCGCCTGGAATGCAGCTGCTGCGTCGGCATCACTCAATTCACATTGAAATGACATTAGGCGGATCGGCCAGACCTTTCGGCAAAGTGGTGCCTGCCCAGACCGCCTCAGGCGATCGTTCCCATCCGATGCAACGGATTCCCGTTCAGCTCGCCACCCAGCCGTACGACATCGTCATCGGCAGCGGGTCGCTCAGTCAGCTCGGTCAACACGTTCTGTCCAGCACGGGCAAACAGGACTGCAAGGTTCTGGTGGTCAGCAACCCTGACGTGGCTGGCCCCTACGGCGACCTCTGTCTCAACAGCCTGCGGGCCTCGGGTTACGAGGCGGATCTTCTGGTGATCGATGCGGGAGAAGACAAGAAACACCTTGGCAGCGTCAGTCAGATTCACGATGCCGCTCACCGTTTCAGACTTGAGCGCAGCTCATTGATGGTGGCTCTGGGTGGTGGAGTCGTGGGTGATATGACCGGCTTTGCCGCTTCCACCTGGCTGCGAGGCATTGATGTCGTTCAGGTTCCCACCACACTTCTGGCCATGGTGGATGCCGCCATCGGCGGCAAGACCGGTGTCAATCACCCTGGTGGAAAGAATCTGATCGGCGCCTTTCATCAGCCCCGGCTGGTGCTGATTGATCCCGAAACCCTGTCGAGCCTCCCCCCCCGTGAGTTTCGGGCAGGCATGGCAGAAGTGGTGAAGTACGGCGTGATCGGAGACCCGGATCTCTTCCAACTCCTCGAGGGCAGTGCTGACCTCACCGATGTCTCAGCCCTGCCGAATGCAACGCTTCAACGGATCCTTGAGCGTTCGGCTGAGGCCAAGGCTTCAGTGGTGGCAGCCGATGAACGCGAAGGTGGTCGTCGCGCCATTCTCAATTACGGCCACACCTTCGGCCATGTTGTGGAAAACCTCACGGGCTATGGCACCTGGCTGCATGGAGAGGCGGTGTCCATCGGCATGGTTGCCGTTGGTGAGCTGGCTGTGCAGCGGGGGGACTGGAGCCGTGAGGAGGCGGATCGTCAGCGCCGCCTGCTGCAGAAATGCGGGCTGCCCACCGTCTGGCCGCCACTGGAGTTCAACGCTGTGCTCACGACCTTGCAGGGTGACAAGAAGGTGAAGAACGGAACGATCCGATTCGTGATGCCCACCAGCATCGGATCCGTCTGCATCGCCTCGGATGTCACATCCGACCAGATCCGGGCTTGCCTCGAGGCGCTCAGCTGAGGGGTTCGGGAGGTTCAAGGCAACGACTCTGCGGCGGAGCGCTGCAAGGTCCGGGAGCCCCCGTACGGTTGAACACCAGCCAGTAGAAACTGCCGAGGGCAGCGGGGTCGACCAGGCGCAGCAAAGCTTCCCGCCGACTGAATGCTTCAGAGATCCGGGAGCTGGGCAGGGTCTGAAGATTGTGAAGTCGATGGCTGAGTCCCAGGGACAGCAGGGCTTCGCCCTGGCGACAGTGGCCAGTCGCCCCCCATCCTGATTCGGCAGCCTGCTGGATCAGGGTCTCGAGGCAGAGATGGGCCGTGAGATCACAGTCGCCAGGGTTCTCCAGCAGGGAAGGGCTGGCCTGCTGCCGTCGGTACGCCAGCAGCGTGCCCTGCGGACGTGCCGCTGTGTAGTAGCGAGCAGCAGCATGGGCGTAATCGATCACCAGCATCACTCCCGAGGCGACGGCGGCAGCAGCACCCTCCAACCAGGGGCGCAATTCCGTGTGCCATTCCGTCGTCCACCCCTCTGGGGCATCCAGCGGCGGCAAGGTGATCGCGCAGGCACGCGCAGCCCAACGCAGCTGGTGGTGGAGTGCCTCAGGTAGCGCGCGATCGCCCCAGCGCAGTTCAGGGGCCTGCCCAGAGGGGGTGTGAAGCTGAACAACGCACTGATGCATTGCACCGTCGCGCATCACCAGACGCTCGACAGGAAAAGCGTCCAGGAGTTCGTGGGCCAGCACCACACCATGGACGGGTGCAGCTGCGAGGTCCTCCAGTGACGTCCATTGCAGCGGGCAACACCAGCGCGTCGCCGCCAGACGCCGGCGCTGACGTTCAGCCATTCCTGGATTGCGTTCAACCAAGGCCAGCCGCAGAAGGGCAAGCCAGGGTGGTGCCAGGCGCTCGATCTCAGTGATCAGATCGGCGGCAAGATCTCCTTCACCGGGGCCCACCTCCACCAGCGTCAAGATCTGGTCTGGACGTTGCGCATGCAGCTGATCCAGCCACTGACACACCTGGACGGCCAGCAGGGCCGCAAAGTCACGTCCCATCGAGGGCGACGTGACGAAGTCACCATCGCGGCCCACCTTGAGGACACCCGCACCGTAAGCACCATGCTCAGGGTCATGGAGTGCCAGATCCATGAACTCCCGGAAGGACATCAGACCTTGTCGGGCCTCAAAGCGCGTGACCATCCAGGGAGGACAAGGCACACCGGGTCGATTCATTCGAGAGAATGCCGATCACTGCACAGGGGCCATGGGAGCACATCGCGGATTTCGCGCCATCATCGCGATGCTGTCCCTTGTGGTGCTTCTGATCGGCGGGCAGCCGGCAGTTGCCAGCGACAACCCGGAGCTGCTGCCCGACCATCCCACCCCCGTGATCGATCTGGCGCGTGCCCTGAGTGATCGCCAACGGGCCGAACTGGAAACACAACTCACCCAGTTCGAGGACCGCACCGGATGGAAGCTGAGGGTTCTCACCCAGTACGAACGCACGCCTGGACTGGCCGTGAAGGAGTTCTGGGGCCTCGACGAGCGCAGCCTGCTGCTGATCGCGGACCCCCGTGGCGGCAACCTGCTCAACTTCAACGTGGGGGACGCGTTGTTCGCCCTGATGCCGCGGACTTGGTGGGTGGAACTCCAGACCCGCTACGGCAATCAGTTCTACGTGCGTGACAACGGAGAGGATGGAGCAATCACCGCGGCGCTCGATGCGGTGGAACTCTGCCTCGACCGAGGTGGCTGTCAGGTGGTGCCGGGTCTTCCGACTGAACAGTGGTTGTGGACGCTCACCACCTCAGTGCTGGGAGGACTGATCGCTGGATTCGCAAGCTATCCCCGCAAGCAGGGAGATGTTGTGGCCTGGTCATGGCTGCTGCTGCTCTCACCGCTCTGGGTGATGTTGTTCGGTGTCTTCGGTGTCGCTCCGGTGGTGACACGAACCAGTGATCTGCTTCCCCTGCTCCGCAACGCCCTCGGATTCATCGGAGCGGCCGTTGCTGCCTACCTGATCGCCCAGGCCACGGTGGGACGCAAACTGCGCGAAGCGGAGCAGGACTGACGATGATCAGCCTGACCCAGACTCCTGGGTTCAGAAGCCGCAGAGAATCGTGGGAGGAGGACAGGGAGGAGCGCCGGGATGCTCAAACGGACGTTGTCCCCCCGGTCGAACCGAAAGCGCAGCGCGTCGCTCATCCCTCACCCGCCTTAATTGGGTGAGGCTGAAGTTATAGAAGCGTTGAAGACGGTCGAAGCGCTTCACCGGCTGGCCGTAGTAGCTGACACCGCGAAGCGTCGGAAACGATGCCCATTCAGGCGCCAGACGGGCCGCCAATGTCGGCGTCATCACACCGCTGTCGGCGAGAGGCAGGGCCTTCCTGCGTTGAATCAGAAAAATGGCGCCCTGGTCCTGCGCTTCAGGTCCGAAATCACGCACTCCGATACTGCGCTGCACCATCTTCCATGTGAATGGCATGAATTGATAGGCGCCGGCAGCAGCACTGGCGTAGCGCGAGGAATACACCACGCGGTTGGGATGGCGATCGAGTGACGGCATCAGTCCACCGCCAAACATCACCCGATAGCCGAGATCATGCCCCCCTTTCCAGGTGCCTTCGGCGAAACGGATGGTGTTGAGCAGGGCGCGACGCTCCGGCGTGATGATGTAAGGAAGGCCGAGTGTCGGCTTCTCCTCAGGGAGTTGAACGAGCAGGGATCTGGCCGAACTGTCGAGCGAAGGAAAGCTGACCGTGGTCGCCTGCACCGGGTTGAGGGTGAGCAGGGGTAGGACGCTTGCTACGACCGCTGCGGACAGACGCGAAACGGACGGGGCAAGGGACGTCATACAGAGAATTCAAAGAACACCGAATCCGAAAGCCACAGGGGCGTTGTCAAGATCAGACGATCAGAACCGGGATAAGGGCACAACACGTGACCATGGCGGAACATTCCCTGAAATTCCAAACAAGCTGGCCATCCAAGGGACAGTGGGGCGATCGTCTCACTCCAGCTGAGCCGTTCTCCCCTGTTCTCCACCACCGTCGCGGCAGATCAGGCTTGCGATCGAGCGGATTGATCACTAGCACGGCCATGGCATAAGCAGAACTAATCAGTCGATACTGAAGCCTGGCACCGTTGCTGCGACGCTCGCGATGGCCCTCGCGGCCTCGTCGGCACCATTCACGGAGAGCGCCGGATGGGTGGAACCGAGCAGGGGCAGGTCGAGATCCCAGCGCCCCGTGTCAAAGTCCTCCCGCGTCAGCAACCGATGACGCCCGTGGGCCTGAAGACCTCGGCTCAGAGCCTTGGCTTCGGCGAAACCGGAGCGCTCGACGACATGGAGGCCCAGTCCTGCTGTTAACGCTTCACAGAACGTGCTGAATCCAGGCTTGCCGATCAGACGGTCGCAGTAGGGCATGACATCGACAGGGCGCACATCCGGGGGCAACACAAGAACGTTGGGAATGGACGCCAGGGCGTCAGCGTCGACGCGACGGGCGGGGCAGGGCAGAAGAAAGCGATGCCGGGGCCATTGATCAAACAGGCAGCGGTCCAGCGGTAGGCCAAGCCCCCCGAAACCAATCAGCACCTTTGGCGATGAAGGGTGAACCAGGGTCCTGTGCAAGGCATCTGACACGGGCCTGGATGGTGAGGCCGTCAGTCCGACACGACACTCCGGCAGGCCCCAGTCCATCGCCAGATCGAAGGGCATCCGAACAAGAAGCGTGCCGGAGCGGTAAGCCTTGCGGGCCTGCTCCACATGGGGTTGGAAGTCAGGTCCCTGTTCCGCGTAAATGTCATCCCATCCGAAGTTGCCCATCCAGACCAGAGGTGCGGAGAGGCAGGCAGCAAGCTGCGCCATTGGGGGAGGGATATCCCCGAGCACAACGACGGATGAGCTCTGCTCACGAAGCCAGCGGCATTCCTGCTCGATCTGGCCAGGCAGGCAAGACGCAAGCGCCTCAAGAGCCCTGAGCGTGCCGCCTGGATCACAACTCAGGGCATCGGCCTGGATCATTCCCACATCCCAGCGCAACGCTCGGATTTCAATCGGCAGATTGTGGAACAGCCGTTTCAGAACCTCGGGTGCCAACGCTGAACTGATCACCAGCCGCCAGCTGGGGTGCAGTCGGTGCAGGGCAGACAGCACGGCGGCCTGGCGGGCTGCATGGCCGAAGCCATGGCTGCTCAGTCCGAGATAAATCAGCATGTGGCCTCGTGATCACAGAGGCGCTGATCCAACAGCGTCTCGGCATAGGCCAGGGTTCCGTCGGGGAGGTACCAGCGATGGCTGACGTGCAGCAACTGCCCTTGTTCAAATTCAACCCAGGACCAGTGGCAGAGGCATCGACCATCGGCGTCGAGGCCCCTTCGGGGAACGCAAGCTGCATTCAGAAAGACCGTGCCGCCACGGTCCTGCACAAACGTGCGGCGTTCTCCCCGGCGACCCTTGAGCCGATGGTGCATGTGACCGAAGACCACGAGTTCAGGTTTGCGGCGACTGGCCAGCGTCCTCAGCGCCAAAGCCAGATCGGTGTCGCCCCAGTCACAGGCGGGCTGTTTCCAGTCCCTCCCGCAGGGACTGGATGCATCGGAGCCGAGACCGGTCGGTCCGGAATGGGCAAGAAGCACCAGGGGCCAGTGGGCTGGCACGTCATCGCAGGCCGCCACGATCCTGTCCGCTGACTGCTCAACGGTGATCGGACCCACAACCGCCTCCACCGCCTTGGACAGATGGAAACCACCTCCAGCGGATCCGGGACGACAACCAACGACACCGATCGGCGGTGACTCCCAGCGACGCATGCTCCAGGCACAGTGACGGTCACCGAGCAGGGTCATCTGACGCTGCAAAACCCCTCCGGTGGGATCCCGTCCACGGTCGTGATTTCCCAGGATCACAGCAGTGGGGTGCCGAAGCCTCCCGATGGCCTTGGTCAGCCGTAGATCGCCATCACTGAGATCGCCGACAAAGAGCACTGCATCCGGCTCAAGACAGTCCAGCAGCTCAGAATCAGCCTCAGACCACTCGCCGTGAAGATCTCCGGCGATTGCAAGACGCAGACGGCAGCTCGGTGAGGTCAGGGGCGGTGCCTAGGCTGTTGCCCATCCTGCAGCAACTTGTGCTGATGAGCGCCGGAACCGCCATCCCGACGGACGCCTCCGCGCCATCAGTGCCTGCGGACCTCCCCGCAGCGATCGATGCCTTGCGCCGGGAGCGCAATGCCGTGATCCTGGCGCACTACTACCAGGAACCCGAGGTCCAGGACATCGCCGATTTCATCGGTGATTCGCTTGAACTCTCCCGCAAGGCTGCGACCACGGATGCCGACGTGATCGTCTTCTGTGGGGTTCACTTCATGGCCGAGACAGCCAAGATACTCAGCCCGGAGAAAACGGTTCTCCTCCCGGATCTCGATGCGGGCTGTTCCCTTGCCGACGATTGCCCCGCCGACGAATTCGCCGCTTTCCGCGCCAGTCACCCCGACCATTTCGTGGTGAGTTACATCAACTGCAGTGCGGCGGTGAAGGCCCAGAGCGATCTGATCTGCACCAGCAGCAATGCGGTGGATCTGGTGCGTCAACTGCCCGAAGATCGGCCCATCCTGTTCGCCCCGGATCAGAATCTGGGGCGCTGGGTGCAGCAGCAGAGCGGCCGTGAACTCACCCTCTGGCCGGGTCGCTGCATCGTGCACGAGACCTTCAGTGAGGAGGCCCTTCTCAAGCTCAAGCTCCAGAACCCCGGCGCCGAAGTGATCGCCCATCCCGAATGCGTGCAGCCACTGCTTGATCACGCTGACTTCATCGGCTCCACGAGCCAGTTGCTCAATTACTCCGCCTCCAGCCCTGCGGACACCTTCATCGTGCTGACGGAACCGGGAATCCTCCATCAGATGCAGCGGAGAGTTCCGGAGAAAACACTGCTGGATGTGCCTGGGGTGGATGGCTGCAGCTGTAACGCCTGCCCCTACATGCGCCTTAACACGCTGGAGAAACTCTGGCGCTGCCTGTCGGAAGGGGCCCCAGCCATCGCCATGGACGAAACGACGCGGCAGCGTGCGCTCAAGCCGATTGAGGCCATGCTCGCGATGAGTCGTTGAGCGCAGGCGCGACTGTGTCACTGCTCGTCAATTCGCCCGAAGGCCTCTACTGCCCTGCGGCAGAGGCCTGGATTGATCCCCATCGCCCCGTCCCGCGGGCGTTGATCACCCACGCCCATGCTGACCATGCGCGCCCCGGCTCCGGCGAGTACTGGTCGACAACATCCAGTGAGGCGATCCTCCGTCAACGTCTCGGTCACGACATCACTCTGCACACCCTCGACTACGGCAAGCCCTGTCAACTCGGTGATGTGCAGCTCTCATTCCACAGCGCAGGGCATGTTCTCGGCAGCGCCCAGATCCGTCTGGAGGCCGATGGTGAGGTGTGGGTTGTCACGGGGGATTACAAGCGTTGTCCCGACCCCAGCTGCACACCGTTTGAACCGGTCACCTGTGATGTGCTGATCACGGAGGCCACCTTCGCCCTCCCGATCTACCGCTGGGAG
>JBGKDM010000006.1:0-3529 GCA_042954165.1 Synechococcus sp. | reverse complement strand
TCTTCCCTGGGATCAACGTCTCGAGGTGAGCGCGATTGGTGATGACCATGCGTTGATCCTGAACAAGTACCCCGTTCAGCTGGGGCACATGTTGCTTGTGACGCGTCAATGGGCGTCGCAGACCGACTGGCTTGAAGCCGGCGACTTTTCAGCCCTGGCCACAGTCGACGGGGTCACCTCGGGTCTGTGGTTCTTCAACAGTGGTCCGGACGCCGGCGCCAGCCAGCCGCATCGACACCTCCAGCTTCTGCCACGACGGGCTGGAGCCGTGATCTGCCCGAGGGAATCATGGTTTGAACGCCGCCTTCAGGGGTTGAAACCAGGCCAAGGAGATCAGACGACACCTGTTGAGCAGGCCTCGCGCGTGAGACGACGACACAAGGGAGTGGAGCAGGACACTCACCTGTTGGAGCTGTACCGCTCACTCGCAGAGGAGCTGGACATCGGCAACCCTGACCATGACTCCAAGCCGGCAGGGCCATACAACCTGTTGTTGACACCAGGCTGGATGGCAATGATCCGACGAGCCTCCGACGGGAGCCACGGCTTCAGCGTCAATGCACTGGGCTTTGCTGGTTACCTTCTGGCCACAGACGACTCCGATCTGCCATGGCTGAGCAGGGAGGGACCGGAACGTCTGCTGGGCTCCGTCGTGCATCACTGAATTGAGTTCCTGAACGGGGGAATAGTCCCTGTGCACGCGTCACAGCAACCGTGGACAAATCACCAGTCAGAAACGATGGTCGTGTTGTCGAACATCTTGAGCTCGTCTACCCCATCGCCAATCGATTCGCGAAGGCGACAGGACAGGACAGAGATGACCTGATCCAGGTCGGGCGACTGGGATTGATTCGAGCAGCAGCGCGATTCAATTCATCCATGACCACCCCATTTCAGGTCTTCGCAAGACCCCATATCAGGGGAGCGATTCTTCACTATCTGAGGGACAGCATCGGCCTGATTCGCCTGCCGAGGACGGTGCAGGAACAGGCTCAAAGAGCTCTTAAACGGCAACGTTGCAGCGATGACATCACCAAAACGAACAGGCTGATCTCATCAGCGGAAGAGCAACAGGCCGTTCATGCCTACAGCCAGAGGAACAGGTGGATTGACCTGAACGACTGCCCGCAGATGGACCGCTTGGAAGAAGTGACGGATGGAATCGACAAGCTGATCCGCTCGGAACATCAAAGGGTCATCGCAAAGTGCTGGATGTCACTCAACAACGAACAGAAGAGGTGCATCAAGGCGGTGATCGTCGAAGGTCGAAGTCTTCGTGACACGGCACAGATGCTGAACAGAAGCGCGATGACAGTGCAACGACGCGTCAAGAGCGGACTGAGACAGCTCTCCGTTCAATGCAGGGATGCGGGAGTGACAGGAGGCAGGGAATCAACTCTCTGAAGACTGATCCCGGGCGATCTGCTCCTCAAGGGTGGCAATCGACGCCTGCAATGCTGAGAGCTGACGTTCCACACCATCCCGCCAGAAACGAAGCATTTCCAACTTGCGGTGCTGATGCTGACGACGCCAGTCGGAGCCGGCACCGGAACTGCAAGCAAACGGAGGGAGCATGTGGGTGACTCGGTTGAGGCAATACTGGCGAACCAACGCAGGTTTTGCGGGACGTGTTGGCTACCAATCGGATCATGCTTAAGTTTGAGGGCTGCACACACAGCCCTGCACAGCGCGGGCATCGGCAACACCCGGGGCGTCTCCTGTGTCCAGACAAGTCTCACTCCTAGTCCTGATCGGCGTCTTTTCGGCGACAAGCGAGATCGGAATGGCTCCCGGGTCGTTGGCGTCCGTCCCCCTGATGGCGGGCCAAGCTGCACGACCGCTGCATGGGCAGTTCAACAAGGTGCCGGTTCTGCACTCCAACCAGCCGGAGATCGTCAAGGGTTCAGGAATCCTGGTCGACACACAACCAGGGTCGGCGGTCGCAGCCGAGACACAACGAGAGCTGAGAAACGCCACCTACACCTTTAACGGTCCGTTCGGCCTTCACCTCCACCACAAGTACTACCCCGACAACGCCAAGCTGCTCGGGGGAACGCGTCGACGCGGCGCTCTGACCATTGCCGCAATCGGCATCAACCCAGGCCCCCGTCCGGTCACTCTGACGTTTCATCGGGGATCACTCAAAAACAGCTTCGAGGCCCCTTATCGACCCAACCAGCTGATGGGCGTCAAACCTCTGGGGCGCATCCCCTGGAACACCGGCCCCGGCGATGCCACTGCGGTCCAGATGCTGAGGGGAGAACTGGATCGACGTCTGCCGCGAACGGTCGTGATCCCGGCCCGGAGCCGGAAGGTGATCCTCAGCACAGAACTACCGGCCCGGGGAATCGCCAACGGCCTTCTGCGGGGTACCAGCGATGGACAGTTTCAGATGGCGGTGGTTGCTGCGGAAGGGGCACGTTCCATCCCGGACCTTCTCTCGGTACTCGACAGCGACCAACTCGCACCGGGACGCATCTATCTCGAGCGCCTTGGCGAAATCCAGCGGGGAGAAGTGTTCTCGAGGGTGGCGGGTGTGGCACTCGGAGATCACTACCGAGGCAGCATTCGCCACGATCTCAGACAAGGGGCTCTGCACGTTCCCCTGACGAGTACACACAAGCATCACTTCGGGACCCGAGACATCCAGATCAATCCGCTGAGCACCCGGATGATTGATTCGGCGCTGAACAACGTCGGCACCTACGGCGTCCGCTACGACATCGATCTGGATCTGGTCGGAGCGGGAGCCCATGCACTGGTCCTCAGCCATCCGATCGCCGAAGGTCGTGGTCCCTTCACGGCCTTCAGGGGGTCAATCAGAATCACCACATCCCAGGGCTACCGTGACGTTCATGTCGGACTGCGCTCCGGTCAGAGCCTGCCGATCAGTCCTTTGACGCTGATCCCCGGAGACACCAATCGCGTCAAAGTCAGCCTGGTCTATCCGGCGGATGCGACGCCAGGTCATCTGCTGAGTGTGGTCCCACATCAACAGATCCTGGCCCTGAACCAGCCTCAGGGTGTTGATCATCACGTGGACCATGCAGCACATCCTGTCCCTCGCAATGTCAGACCCGCAGCGGCGCCACCGCCGGCAACTGCCCCTCACAACACCAAGGCCATCGCGGGCACCACAGCGCACCTGCATCCCGATGATGCAGATCAGGACAGAACTCGGAAGCTGACCGTTCAGTCGCGGACGCCGAGCCTGATGCCGCCCGCAGTGATCATGCCCAACAGGCTCTCAACCACGCTTCAGCAGCGCTACCGGTCTGCCATCAAGGCTCAACAGGAGTGGCTCGAACGAATGCAGGGCCGATAGGCTTGATCGGCACGATCCGAGTTGAGTGACAGCGCCTGAGTCAGACAGTCGGCGAAGAATCAGCGTCGAACTCCCCGACTCACTGATCCAAAGAATTGACGAGCTCAGGCTCGAATGGGCCATGCGTGCACGAGGCGAGTGCCTGGCCCGTCTGCTGGAGCAGATCTTTGAGGCTGAAGATGAGCTGTCTGAACTCCCTGAACA
>JBGKDM010000005.1:0-7931 GCA_042954165.1 Synechococcus sp. | reverse complement strand
CGGGGGTCTGCAACTGGTCATAAATCGCCTGAATCAGTGTCTGTTGGTTCAGGCGACGCTCCTGCTCCCGATGTGCATCCGGTCGGTATCGGACCAGTTGCTCAGCCTGCAGTCCATTGAGGATCTGACGACCTGCCTGCAGATTCACGGTGTAGCCCTGCCGTCTGTCGCGGTGATTCAGGTTCCGCGTCAGATTGATGTCCACATCGCCCAGACCATCCACCAGCGTTCGCAGAGCCTTGCGAGGCATCACCACAAATCGCGATGGCTCATCGTCCGGCAGGCCGATGACTGCTGCGACCACATCGGCGGTCAGGGCGACGCCGCCATCCCGGTAACTTGCGCCAAGCGCCTTCATCTCCGGCTGTCCAGGCAGATTCACGCCCAGTTCGATGGGGACCTGCAGAATCCGAAGAGGTGCGCCGGCCTCCACGCGCACCAGCATCAGACAGTCGGCATTCGCCGGACCTTCGGGCCCTGCCCGGTTGAACGTGTCCGGGATGCCATCGGAGTCGAGACCCACAACCAGGACGGTCACGGGTTGGACTGGAGCCGGGACCAGACTGATCGGCGCTTCGGTTCGCGACAGGTTCGCAACGGTGGCGTTGCGCATCGGCCAGAGGGTTGCAAGCGCAACACCTCCCAGCCAGGCCCCGATGACAACGGCGCCCACCTCAAGCCCGGCGCGCCACCAGCCCCGTCGACGAGATGGCGTCGGATGTTCTTGCTCGCTGGCCTCGTCAGGTGGTGTTGGCGCCATCCTCCATGCTGATTTGCTTGAAGGTCAGTCTTGCTCAACTGCAGCTGTTTAGCGTTGGGACCCTGAAGGCACGCCCGATCTGTGACCCAAGCTCCCGCTTCCCCGGCTCCCCACGAGAGGGCTCGGCCGATCCCACGGGATGTTGTGCGTCCGGCCAAGGATCTCTGCAGCGACTGCGGACTGTGTGATTCCCGATGGGTCGCCTATGTGCGCCAGGCCTGTGCCTTTCTGCATCAGGACTTTGAGGGAATGGAGCAACGTCATCACGGTCGCAGTCGGGACCTCGACCATGACGACGAACTTTATTTCGGTGTCCATGAGCGGATGCTCACAGCCCGCATGCGTGAGCCGATCGATGGGGCGCAATGGACTGGCATCGTCAGTCATCTCGGTGTTCAGGCCCTCAAGAGCGGCCTTGTTGATGCTGTGCTCTGCGTTCAGCAGAGTCCGGACGATCGGTTTCAGCCGATGCCGATCCTGGCGCGGACACCTGAGGACGTTCTCGCCGCCAGGGTGAATAAACCCACCCTGTCCAACAACCTCTCCGTTCTTGAACAGCTCCCCGGCAGCGGCATCCGACGTCTTCTGGCCATCGGCGTTGGCTGCCAGATCCAGGCCCTCCGCGCCGTGCAGGACAGCCTTCCCCTGGATGAGCTCTACGTTCTTGGGCTGCCCTGCGTGGACAACGTCTCGCGGGATGGACTGAACACGTTTCTGCAGAGCGCCAGTGATTCACCTGACACGGTGGTGCACTACGAGTTCATGCAGGACTTCAGGATTCACTTCCGTCATCAGGACGGGCGTGAAGAGACGGTTCCCTTTTTCGGACTCGATACACCCAAGCTCAAGGATGTGTTCGCGCCGAGCTGCCTCAGCTGTTTTGATTACACGAATGCGGGTGCCGACCTTGTGGTCGGTTACATGGGGGCTGAATACGGCCGTCAGTGGCTGGTCGTTCGCAATGCGCGCGGCGCTGAACTGCTCAATCTGATCGAAGCTGATCTCGAGACGGCCCCCGTGACCAGCAGTGGCGATCGTCGTGCGGCGGTGCAGCAGGGCATTGATGCCTACGACAAGGCTCTGAAACTGCCGATGTGGGTTGCAGAGGCGGTCGGCTGGGTTGTGCAGCGCATCGGCCCCAGAGGTCTGGAATACGGACGCTTTTCGATTGACTCGCATTTCACCCGCAATGCTCTGTGGGTCCGTCGTCACCATCCGGAGAGTTACGAGCGCCATCTGCCTGCCTTCGCTCGCAGGATTGTCGAGCGATACAAACTTCCCAAGGATTGAGCGCGGCCATGGCGTCCACCCTTCCTTTCAGCTTCGGCGGCCCTGGGGACCTGCGTTCCATCGGGATCCTGCTGCATCCCACTGCGCTGCCAGGCAGTCCGGTGTGCGGTGGTTTTGGAGCAGGCGCCAGGCAATGGCTGGATCTTCTGGCCAAGCATGGGGTCGGGGTGTGGCAGGTGCTTCCTCTTGCACCAACGGATGCCACCGGGTCCCCTTACAGCTCACCCTCCAGTTTCGCGATCAACCCCTGGTTGCTCGACGCGCAGGATCTGCTGAATGAAGGCTATCTGCTTGAGACCGCATTCAAGACCCTGCCTGGGCAGACGCAGGCCGTCCGAGACTCTCGGCGTCTTGATTGCGAGCTGGCTGATCGACGGGCCCAGGCCATCGCCAAGGCCCTGCACGACGCATGGCCGCATCAGGATGCTTGTCGCCGCGAAGCCTTTCAGGCGTGGTGTGCATCCCAGCGCTTCTGGCTGGATGACCATGCCCGGTTCGTGGCACTGCGCCGCCAGCATCAGGGTCTGCCCTGGTGGCGTTGGCCCCAGCCGCTGGCGCGCCATGACCGTCAGGCCATTCGTGACTGGTCGTCTCGGCACAGCGATGACCTGGAGCAGGAACGGCTGTTGCAGTGGCATCTTGATCGCCAGTGGCAGGCTCTGCGATCCCGTGCGGAGAAGCGTGGCGTCTGCCTGTTCGGCGATCTTCCGTTTTATGTCGCGACAGACAGTGCTGATGTCTGGAGTCACCGCCGACTCTTCTCGATTCAGCGGGATGGAACGCTGAACACGCAGAGCGGCGTTCCACCGGATTACTTCTCCGACACCGGTCAGCTCTGGGGCACACCCGTGTACCGCTGGTGGATGCATCGGTTGACGCGATTCCGCTGGTGGCGGGCGCGACTGCGCCGCCAATGGACTCTCTTTGACTTGCTACGTCTTGATCATTTCCGTGCACTGGCCGCCTACTGGGCTGTTCCTGGGGACGACCGGACCGCTGCCCAAGGGGTCTGGCAACCTTCGCCCGGGCATGCACTGCTGCGATGCCTCAAAGCTGATTCAGGCGGGCACTTGCCCCTGGTCGCCGAGGATCTCGGGGTGGTGACACCCGATGTTGAAGCGCTTCGCGATCAGTTCGCGCTGCCAGGGATGAAGATTCTGCAGTTTGCCTTCGACGGCAATCCCGACAATCCCTACCTTCCCGAGAACATTCGTGGTGATCGATGGGTGGTTTATACCGGAACCCATGACAATCCCACGTCCCTGGGATGGTGGCGCGGACTGGACGGGGCCTCACGGGCCCGGATGGAGTCGTTGGTTGGGCAGTCGATTGAAGCTCCTGGCTGGCAACTCCTCGAGCTGGGCCTGGCGAGCACTGCCCGTCTTGTGGTGACGCCGATTCAGGATCTGCTCCATCTCGATGATCAGGCGCGCTTCAACACCCCAGGAACTGTGCAAGACAACTGGGTCTGGAGGCTTTCAGCGCTGGATCAGTCCGTTGACGATGCGTTGAGGGGTTACGGCGAGAGAGCCTCGGTCTGGGGCAGGCGGTAGGTGCCTGGCGCATCACGGTCAGATGCCTGGACTTCTCCATTCCAGAGAACAGCACGTTCCTGATCGGGTGCAGGGGTGATGGTGAGCTGCACGGGACCTTGGAGCAGCATCACCAGTTCGCCCTGGGTGCCCCGAAGCTCGCTGCGGTCACCACCTCTGCTCAAGAGGGAGATCGAGCTCGGTTTGCTGAGGTTGAGTTCGAGCAGCCCCTGGTTCGGGTTGGGTGATGACGCCTTTGCTGTCGGCGATCGTCCCTCATCCCCTCGCGGCGGCAACCAGTCCCTCAAGGACTGCCGACGTAACGCGTCGAGGGGTCTCAGGCCGGATGCGCCAGCCGGGAGCGAAGGCTGAGCTGCGCTGAGTTTCAGATCGGCGATCGATGGGGCGATGGGCAGCCATTGCTGGCTGTGTTGTTTGGCCAGGTACCGCTGTTGCTGATTCAGAGCCAGAAGCGTCCCCAAAATCACAACGACGTAAACCACGCTGCCCTGCCATGTACTCAGGATGTCGACGCTGCCGACGGTGAAACGACTCCGGACCTTGCCGTGCGCCTGATGATGGGCGTTGGCTGCAGCAGGCAGTGCGCCCCGCAGACTGTTGTCCGGCAGATCAAGGTGGCGTTCCAGCCGCGACAGCATCGTGCCGAGATAGGCCGCCTCGGGGAGTCGATCAGCCCAGCCCTTTTCGAGTGCCTCCAGAACTGTTGTGGTGATGCGGAGCTCGCGGGACAGCTGGCGCATGCTCAGACCCAGTTCCTCCCGTCGGCTTTTCAGCTGTTGACCAGCCAGTGCCAGCGGATTGTCGTTGGAGGAGGCCTCAGCTTTTCTGGAGCTCCTGATCGGTTTGGCACCGGTGCGAGCCCACAGCCTGAGGAATGTCATCGCGGCGGGCTTTTCAGCAGTGCCCATTCTCGCGCCTTCAGCCGACGCCAGCGACCCTCTTCCAGAGACCCCAGGGAAAGACCTGCGATTGCCACTCTCTGGAGGTCCAGCACGGGATGACCAAGCTGGTCTGCGAGGCGACGGATCTGGCGGTTGCGTCCTTCCCTGAGCACCACCTCCAACCATGTTCCGTTCTTCCCTCGCGTCAATTCCTTCACCTCGGCTGGTTGGGTCATCCGCTCGTCCAGAAGCATTCCATTCCGCCAGGCATTCAGAGCCTGTTGGCTCGGTCGCCCCTGCACAAGGACCCTGTAGGTCTTGCTGTGGGCGTAGCGGGGATGGGTCAGTTGCAGGGTCAGTTCGCCCTGATTGGTGAGTAGCAGGGCACCTCGGCTCTCTGCGTCAAGGCGGCCAACTGGATGCAGACCCCGACGGAGTGACGGAGGGAGGAGATCGAGAACAATCCTGCGACCTTCAGGGTCATGGCAGCTGCTGATCACCCCTCGGGGTTTGTTCATCAGCAGCACCAGAGGCTCAGTCCTTTGGCGCAGCGGCTGTCCGTCAACCAGGATGTCGTCGTGCTCGGGGTCCGCGCGGTCACCGAGCTGGGCCACGCGATTGTTGATGCGCACCCGTCCGTTCCGCAGCAAGTCCTCCGCGTTCCGCCGGGAACAGAGGCCAGCGGCGGCGATCAACTTTTGCAGTCGTTCCCCCCGCGGGGGGGGCTTTGACGGATCGGGCATTGATCAGACGACCCTGCCGTGCCGAGGAAGCAGCAATTCCATACTGGCTCCGCCCTCCGGGTTGTTCCTCGCCTGCACCCGGCCTCCGTGATTGACGGCAATCTGCTGAACAATGGCCAGCCCCAGACCACTGCCGCTTCGGTTGGATCGGGTGCGCGACGGATCGCCTCGGTAGAAGCGCTGAAACATCTTGTCGAGATCGGCATCGCTCAACCCCTGGCCCTGATCCCGGATGGCAAGGAGCCACCAGCCACCACTCGCTTGAATCTCCGCCTGCACATCGCTCCCCTCCGGTGCATAACGCAGTGCATTGTCTAGAAGGTTGAGAATGGCGCGGTGCAATCGGGGTTGATCGCCCCGGATGCAGGCCTCAGCAGCACCGACGATCGTCAAAGTGATTCCACGCTTTTCGGCCAGTGGATCGATGCTGCTCCAGGCCTGAAGCACCAGGTCACGAAGGCTCAGCACGGGATAGTCCCTGGCATTCAACGGCAGGATGTTCTCCAGACGTGAGAGTTCCAGAAGGTCCTCCACCAGCCGCTGCAGTCTGCGCAGTTCCTTTTGAAGGCGTTCAATCAGCACAGCATCACTGCCGCCCACGGCTGACTCCAGTCGGTCACTCACCAACATCAGTGCGGTGAGGGGGGTTTTCAATTCATGGGCCACGTCGCTGACCCAGCGTTCCTGCTGCTGTTGCTGGGCTTCCAGGGATTGGCTGCTCTGAAGCAGCATCAGGATCCAACCGTCTGCGCCAGGCAGCAGCACGGTTTCGATTGGATGTCCCTGCAACTCCCATTCGATCCGCTGCGGTCGCTGCTGATGCCGAACAGTCATGAGGGCTTCGTGCACCCGTTCCACATCGAGGATCTGATCGACCGGATGGCCTCGAACAAGGGTGTGCTGGGGAATCCGAAGGAGAAGCTCCGCTTTGTTGTTGATGTAACCGATGCTCAGGTTTGGCTTGATGATCACCCAGCCTTGTGTGGCCTCGTCAATCCAGGCGAGCAACTGGGCTGTGGAGAGAAGTTGGGGTGATGAAGCCTCAGAACCAGCCTGACGTTTTCGATCCGGATGACGGCGTTGACGCAGCCAGGCCCATCCGCTGCTGAGGGCCAATCCGATGACCAGCCCCGACCAGAAACCGCCTGCCATCACGGTCAGCCGAAGCGATAGCCGAATCCACGCACAGTGCGGATGTGCTGGGGAGCGGAAGGTTCTTCTTCGATTTTTTCGCGCAGCCAGCGAATGTGGACATCCACTGTTTTGCTGTCACCGATGAAATCAGCACCCCAGACCTTTTCCAGCAGCTGATCGCGGCTCCAGACCCGTTTGGGGTTCCGCATGAACAGTTCAAGAATTCGATATTCCTTGGGTGAAAGATTCAGATCCTGACCATCGCGAGTGATCCGAAATTCCTCCGGGAACAGGCAGAGGTTTTGATGCATCCAATGGGACTGGCTGGTCTGCTCTGAGACGGCTTGCTGCTGCTTTGTTCGTCTCAGCAGTGCCCTGCAGCGAGCGATCAGTTCACGAATGCCGAACGGTTTGACGAGGTAGTCATCGGCTCCGACTTCAAGGCCAAGGACGCGGTCTGTTTCGCTGTCTCTCGCACTCACGACCAGGATTGGCGTGACGTTGCTGAGGGACCTGAGCTGGCGACAGAGATCCAGGCCTCCAAGCCCAGGGAGCATGAGGTCAAGGATGATCAGGTCGATGGTGTCGCTCGATGGATCCGTCAGCAGGCCCAGTGCTTCCGCTCCGTTGGCGCAGGATTGAACCTGAAACCCTTCGAGACGCAGCGCCTCGTCGATGGTCTCCCGAATCGAGGCGTCGTCCTCGACAACCAGAAGGCGCGCTGCGTTCACTGTTGTGGTGGCTGATCGAGTCGCCATCGCGACGTGAACGAATTCGTAGCCATTCTGACAACTTCACGGTCAGGGGCGTCGAAGCGTTCGAAAATCCTGTGAACGATGGTAAATTCCGAAACCACCAGGTTTCTTAATTAACCGATGGCGCCCACGTCAGTGCTTCCTGATGCAGACCTGGTGCGTTCGTATCTGCGCGACATCGGCCGTGTGCCGCTGTTGAGCCATCAGCAGGAGATCACCCTGGGCCGTCAGGTGCAGGACCTGATGGATCTTGAGGCTCTGGAGAGCGAGCTCAAGAGTGAACTGGGTGAAGAGGTGGTGTCACGCGAGGCGCTGGCGAAGAAGGCGGGCCTGAGTGGCGTGCAACTGAAGCGGAAACTGCAGGCGGGCCGCCGCGCCAAGGAGCGGATGGTGGCGGCGAACCTGCGACTGGTGGTGAGCGTCGCGAAGAAATACACCAAGCGGAACATGGAGCTTCTGGATCTGATCCAGGAGGGAACGATCGGCCTGGTGCGCGGCGTGGAGAAGTTCGATCCCACCCGGGGCTACAAGTTCAGCACCTATGCGTACTGGTGGATCCGTCAGGGAATCACGCGGGCGATTGCGGAGAAGAGCCGGACGATCCGTCTGCCGATCCACATCACGGAGATGCTGAACAAGCTGAAGAAAGGCCAGCGTGAACTGAGCCAGGAGCTTGGGCGCACCCCCACGGTGACGGAACTGGCGGCATTCGTGGAGCTGCCCGAGGAGGAGGTGAAGGAGCTGATGTGCCGGGCGCGTCAGCCGGTGAGCCTGGAGATGAAGGTGGGAGATGGGGACGACACCGAGCTGCTGGA
>JBGKDM010000004.1:0-12440 GCA_042954165.1 Synechococcus sp. | reverse complement strand
ATCGTGGGCTTTTGATTGCTCAGTGCCACTTCCGGAGCCAGAGACCGGCGTGCCAGCTGATCCATCGGCGATTCCGCCGACAGGCCGTTGCGGAGAACGAACAGCACCAGCGCGAGTCCAACGGCGCAGGCGATGAGCACCCCCTTCTGCACAGCACTCAAGCTGGTGGTCGAGCTGCTGCCTGTCATGCCGAATCTCGAACCGGGACCATACTTTGACAGGCCCTCATCGACATCGTCGCTAGCGTTTTTTCGGAGCAACGTCCGTGATGTCGCTGCTGAATTTCCTCCTGCTGCCGTTTCGGGCGCCATTGGTGCTGCTGCTATTCGCCGTTGCGGTGCTCATGGGCAATCAGTGGGCGCTGTTCCACCAGCAGATGACCGCGGCTCAGGGACTTGACCTGCCGATCTACTGGGCCGTTGAAGTGGTTCAGACCTTGATTGTGGTGCTGGTCTGCACGATGCCGGACCTGCTGTTGCGTCAGGTGTCGCTTCTGATGGCTTCCAGCCGCGTGTTCAGCCTGGTGGTCACCCTGCTGTTGGTGATCACCGTCGGGTTGTACCTGCTGCAGCTGAAGCTGCTGGCAGATGTTGCCATTCTCGCTTCGGCAATTCTCCTCGCGCGTCTGGATCTGACCCGGATCCGGGTCGTTCCGTCCCCCCCCTGGATGGCCTTCTGGATGGGGGTGATTGTGCTGAGCGGCGTCTGGTTGGGACACAGCCTGTCGCAGGGAGCGTTGCGTTAGTCGCATCCTGTCCTCAAGGCTTGCTCGAACCTTGCTCCGATGCTGAGCAATGGGGCTGCGCTGACTCCAGGTAGGCCCAGAGATTGCCGAGCACCTTCTTGGTGTAAATCCGTGTTTCCGGGTAGGGGATCCTCTCGGCCCAGAGTTCGGGGTCTGTCTCGAGCTCCACGGAACGCCAACGCTCCGCAGCGCCCGGCCCTGCGTTGTAGCTGGCGATGGTGAGCCAGGGATTTCCGTCCCATTGCTTCAGCAGAAACGCGAGGTAGCGGGCTCCGAGTTCGGTGTTGAGGCGGGGCTCGATCAGGTCGTCATCCGTGAGGTCCCGTCCCATGAGCTCTGCGGCTGTTGTCGGCATCAGCTGCATCAGCCCTCGGGCCCCAACCGGGGAGCTCACCCCCGGTGAATAGCGGGATTCCTGCTTGGCAATGGCGCGCAGCAGTCCTTCATGCACGTCAGCGGTCTGCATGGCCGCTTGAAAGGCTGACGCAAAAGGCCGGGGATGCTGTCGGTGATGCAGGTCGAACCGAGCCTCGCAGTCATCCGTGATCAGCCGCAGGCTCGCCTTCCACAGGTCCTCCAGTCCATTCCATGGGTCGCTGAGGGCGAGTCGCAGACGTCCCTGGATCAGTCTTGCGGTTGGGGATGGTTCAGCGGCGACTGTCTGCGGGTTGAGTCGCTGCCTGGTTCGGCTGGTCCAGATTTCGGCCGCCTCTCGTGTCATGCCGAGACGCCAAAGCCTGTCCACGAGGGCATCGCCGCTGCTGAGTGGTTGCCACGTGGTTTCTTGGATCGGGCGCCCATCCAGCGGCGTCCCCCGGCCCAGAGGCGGCAGTGAGACGGCGTTCAGGCGCGCTGAGGCTCGCCAGGTGTAATACCCGGCGGGGTGGTGCTTCTGCAGTGCCTGCCAGTGCTCGCGTGCCGCAGCCTCTCGGTTCTGTTTGGCCTGACTGAGACCAAGCCAGAACCTCTGCCTGGCCTGCAAGGGTTCCGGCAGGGTCTTGGGGTTCAGCGCCAGCAGCACCGTCTCCGCTTCGGCCCAGCGCCCGGCGAGCAGTGCGGTCCTCGCAAGGTCCCACTGCAACTGCCAGCTGGCCGGATGCTTCGGCCACCGTTGGAAGACATCGCGTGCGGGCCGTCGGCCCAGGCGCACCTCGGCCGCCGCCACATCCGCCGATGACGCGCGAAGCTGCTCCGGCAGTTGATCCAGCACGGCGGGATCCGGCACAAACGGGTCGCTGAGAAGCCGGGCGGCCTCCAGGGTCGTCGCAGTCACTGGGGGATCCGCCCTGCGCACCATGGTGATCAGCAGATTCGATCCGAGGCGCCGCTGTGTCCGGTCAGCTCGCAGCATCGCTCTCCCGATCTCCACGGCCGTTCCTGGCAATGGGGCGAGTCCGTTCAGACAGTTCAGGCTGGCATCACCATCGCCGAGGCTGGCCAGTGCCAGGGCCAGCTGCTGACGCTCTGAAGGCGGAATCGGGCGTTCAGACGTGCAGGTGTCTTGCAGCAGCCCTGCTGCTCCAGGGTGTCTGGGCCCCCATGCCGCCAGATGCTCGACGTTCTTCTGCTCCACCGCCCGTTCCAGGCTGGCCGGATGGGCAGGATGCTTGTCCAGCAGATCCGCGTTGGTGCTGGTGCGGTTGATGCTGGTGCGTTGGTTCGAGAGCTGATAGAGGGCGTCGGCTCCGAGGGGATGATCCGGGAAGCGGCTGCGCAGGGACTGCCAGAGACGGGTGGCCTTCGACCGTTCACCCAGCCGTGTGGCGATCTGCGCCTGCCGCAGCAGTGCAGCCGCCGCGGTGGGGGTGCGACCCCAGCCCTGACCCTGCAACAGATGCTGCTGGCGCCGCGATGACTCCGGATCCGCAGCGGCCAGAAGGAACGCAGCGTCCCTGCGTTGGGACGGGTCCCAAGACCAGCGATAGCGCTGCCAGAGTTCACCCCCCTGCACCCCCGGCGTCAGAGGCCTCTGCTGTTGTTTCAGCCATGTCTGTCCGGCCGCGATCAGGCTGAAGCTGGCGAGCACACTGCCGGTCAGCAACCCGAGGCCGTTGGGAGGTCGCATGCGCGCAGATCAGGCGACGACAACAGACATTGTGTTGGGTGGCCCCATGAGGCGCCGTCGGACGACGGGACATCCGACCTGGTCCGATTAACCTCCAGCTCTCTCCTTGCCCGTTGATGGTTGACCCCGCCATGCCGCCCCTGGGGCAGCCCCACCATCCGTCGCAGGTGGCCTTCGGCACGGATGGTCTGAGGGGGCGTGTCGGCGCGGTGATCACGCCGGCCCTGGCTCTGCAGGTGGGCTACTGGTTCGGCAGGGTGCTGCCAACGGAAGGCCCTGTGTTGATCGGCATGGACTCCCGCAGCAGCGGGCCGATGCTGACGGCGGCCCTCACAGCCGGTCTCACGGCTGCGGGACGGGATGTGTGGTCGCTTGGACTCTGTGCAACGCCGGCGGTTCCTCTGCTGATCCGTCATTGCGGAGCGGCAGGCGGACTGATGGTGTCGGCCAGTCACAACCCCCCCCATGACAACGGCATCAAGGTTTTCGGTGCTGACGGCCACAAGCTGAGTGCTGCGTTGCAGCGGCTGATTGAGAGCGGCCTCTGCGGGGCTGGATCAGAGGCCGACGCCGCGATGTCGTCGATGGGCGCGGCTGCGCACCATCGTCCTGAGCTGCTGCGTCACTATCGCGATGCCCTGCTGGCCAGTGCTCCACCCCAGGGACTGGACGGCGTGAAGGTGGTCCTCGATCTCTGCTGGGGGTCTGCCACAGCCCTCGGACCTGAGGTGTTCCGCGCCCTGGGGGCTGACCTCACCCTCCTGCATGCATCGCCCGATGGCGCACGGATCAATGTGGACTGCGGTTCGACGCACCTGGACCTCCTGCGTGAGGCCGTGATCGAACAGGGGGCTGCGATGGGGTTCGCCTTCGACGGTGATGCCGATCGCATGCTGGCGGTAGACGCCCGAGGGCGTGTCCTCGACGGTGACCATGTGCTCTTTCTGTGGGGGTCCACCCTTCAGGAAGCGGGTGATCTGCCCGATCAGCGGCTTGTGGCGACCGTGATGTCCAACCTTGGCTTTGAGCGTGCCTGGCAGGCACGCGGCGGCGTCCTTGAGCGCACGGCCGTGGGCGATCAGCATGTGCATGCCGCCATGGTCAGAACCGGGGCCGCACTCGGCGGAGAACAGTCCGGTCACATCCTCTCGTCGTCCCACGGGCTGGCCGGCGACGGCGTTCTCACGGCTCTGCAGATCGCGACCCTGTGCCGGCAGCATGCACCTGGCCTTGCCGAATGGAGGGATCAAAGTTTCGAGGCCTATCCCCAGAAATTGGTCAACGTGACCGTTCCTGACAAGGCACGACGCACGGGTTGGCAGACCTGTGAACCCCTGGCCCTTGCGGTGCAGGCGGCCGAAGCGTCGATGGAAGGGCGCGGGCGTGTTCTTGTGCGCGCGAGTGGCACCGAACCTCTGTTGCGGGTGATGGTTGAGGCGGCGGATCCAGGGGATGTTGACCACTGGAGTGGTCACCTGGCACACCTCGCCGATCAGCACCTCAACGCGGCCTGACGCAGTCCATGGCGAGGGCAAGGGCGCCGTCACAGGCGTCACCTCCGTCAGTGCACCAGTGCCAGTCGCCCAGGCACTGATCCAGATGCTGGGTCACGAGATCCCGGTACAGCTCCAGATGGGTGATCGCTCCGCCGCGGGGGCTGACCCCGGGGTTCACAAGTGCCAGACCCTGCGCGACCGCTTGGACGGCGTCCGCCAACGAGGCTGCCGATCGCACCAGAACCTCCCTGGCCTGCGCGTCGCCTTCCCGTGCTGCGGCGTGTACCAGAGGTGCGAGTCCGGCCAGGTCGGCAACGCTGAGCTCCGGTCCGGCAACCAGGGCCTTGACGGCCGCAGGGGTGTTGCAACCCAGCGCCGCCCAGAGCGTGGTCAGCAAGGGGCTTGTGTCACGCCGTCCATCCGCCATTTGCATGGTCAGTTGCAGTCCCTGGTGGCCGATGTCGAAGGCGGATCCACCCCCATCCAGCCTCCACCCCCAGCCGCCGGTCCGTTGTTCGCGGCCCTGGCGATCCCTGCCGATGCAGATCATGCCGGTGCCACTGATCAGCACGATGCCGGCCCGATTCGGAAAGGCACCATGCAGGGCCGTGCGTTCATCCCCCAGTACCCGGCCGCGATCCGCCGCCAGCTGGAGTTCCGTGCAGAGCAGTTGCCTGGCTCGGTCCTGCACAGCTGTGCCCTCCTCGATTCCGCTCGCCCCGATCACGGCGGCATCGATCGCTGCGGGCCAGGGCAGTCTCGCGTCCTGGAGGGCTGATTCGACGCTGGACCGGATGGCTTCTTTGAAGCGTGCTTCTCCGTCCACGGCCTGCAGATGGCACACCCCGGGGCCTGTGCCCTCGCCGATCGGAGGGTGATGGTGAAGGGGTGCACTTGGGCTCAGCCGTTGCAGCCGGCAGCGCGTCTGGGTCTGTCCAGCATCGAACCCTGCGATCAGCACGGGCCTGTCTCCAGCGAGGAGCTGCGGTGGTGCTGGGCCAGTGTTGCCAGGCAGAACAGTCCCACGATCTGCACCTCAGGGCGGAAGAAAATGGTGTCCGTGGCGCCCTGGATCATCAGTCCCGCAATCGCAGCCAGGCTGGCCAGGCGTGGCAGCTGCAGAGGTCCGTCGCCGATGAGGCCCGCCATCCCTTCCGAGACGCTGCTCCAGGCGAGGCCAAGACAGGCGATCAACCCGGGCCAACCCGTTTCGACGAGCACCTCCAGAGGGACTGAGTAGGCACTGAGGGCATTGAATCGTGGTTGCTGGTAGAGCGGGTAGATGCTGTTGAAGGCATTGTTCCCCGGCCCGATGCCCAGCCAGGGACGGTCCTGCACCATCGCGACCGCCGACATCCAGACGTTGATGCGGAAGTTGTTGGAGCTGTCACCCCGGCCCGCCAGCAGGCTCGCGACACGGGTGCGGATGGGTTCAATCTGTGTCACGGCCACGGCCATCGCCGCTGTTGCCACAACAACCAACCCCAGGGGGACAAGGCGTCGCCAGATCGGTGGCCAGTCACGGATGCTCCGCAGCACCACCAGAAGTCCCACCACGCCGAGCGATGCCAGCATGCCCAGCCAGCCGCCCCGGCTGTAGCTGAACAGGGTGGACGTCGTCCCCAGCAGCAGCGTGACGGCGGCAAAGAGCCGCGGGCCCCATCCCTGCCAGCGCAGGACAGCCACCAGGGCGATGGGAAGGATCGGCACCAGATAGCCGGCAAGAAGATTGGGATTGCCAAGCGGTCCGTAGATGCGGATGGTTCCGGCTGCCACGGAATTGGGATCGGCCCAGCCCGCCAGTTCTGCCGCAGGTCCATGGAGCTGGCGCAACGCCAGAACACTGCTCAGAAGGGCGCCGCTGAGCAGCGCTGCCACCAACCGGTTCCACCACAGGTGGTGCTGTGCCAGCAGCTTGCGCATCAGGGCGTAGATGCCCAGATAGCTGATCAGTTTCACCAGTCCCTTGGCGGCTGCCATCGGCACCGGAGACACGCCTGTCGCCAGACAGGCGATGGCCAGGAATGTGAGCAGCCAGCCCGAGATCGGGCCAACCCTTCCGGGAGGGGTCGTGCCTGCCCAGAGCAGCCACAGCGTTCCGCAGGCCATCACCACCAAGCCAAGTCCAGGCCTGCTGATCACCGGCAGGGTGGCCAGCAGTGCCATCAGCACCAGGCCGGCGAGGCATTGAAGCCGTTGGTGTTGGCTCTTCGACGCATGCAGTCGGCCCTGCCAGCAGAGCAACCAGGGCACCGGGGCGGAGCCATCAGCCATGGAGTTGTTCTCTCATTCCACCGGGGTGGTCTCCGCCGGATTATCAACCCGTTCGCAGATTTGTTCGCACTCGGCTTCGAACTCAGCAAGTGGAGGCAGGGGCTTCGTGTTGCGTCGATACAGCACCCGGTACACAGGCAACCCCTGATCCAGAACGTAGCGCTCCCGCTCCGTTGGCACGGGCAGCGGGTTCGCGCCGCGCCAGGGTCTGGCGTCATGGTCGGGTCGCTCGAAGCAGCCACACAGTTCGGTGAGGCTGACCATCGGTTCGATCAGTTCGAGGACATCGCTCTGCATGAACAGTTCCCGGCCCGGTTCCAGGGCCGCGGCGATCGCCAGAAGAAGGGCCGGCTGCAAGACCCTTCGCTTCTGGTGTCGCTTCTTGAACCATGGGTCGGGGAACTGAATGGAGACCCTTTGCAGCCGGTCACGTGGCAACGCCTCCATCCAGCCCTGCAGGCTGACGTTGGCGTTGCAGAAGAGGAAGTGGAGATTGTGCTGGTCTCTCGTGTCCCGGTCGCGCTGTGCCGCTGCCACGAGGGGGCGCCGGATCTCCACCCCCAGGTGGTTCCAGTCCGGTTGCTTCTCGGCCAGGGCCAGCAGGAACTGCCCCCGTGCTGACCCGATGTCCAGATGGATCGGCTTGCCGGGATCACTGAAGAGTGCATCGGGGGCCGGAAGCTCGAGCGGCAGCTGGAAGAACCGGCTCAGTGGATTGACGTGCTGGCGCAAAGGTCAGGCGATGGGGGTGGTCTCAGCTTCCGAGATTGCCAGGGGGGCATGCCGCAGAAGCCCCCAACAGGCGGTGTAACCATGCAGATGGGTGGTGCCGGCCAGAGGGCCAATCTCGCCATTGCAGAACGCGCCCGCAACCGGCAGGTCGGGCATCACGGAACGCGCGATCCCAACATCCCCATCGGGAGCGCCGAACAAGCCCGCCCCCCGTCCGAGACAGGCGAACAGCAACCCGAACACAGGAGCCTGGTCGCAGCGATCGCGCACATCACAGAGAAGCTGCCGCGCCTCCTGGCGGGATGCGTCCGCCTCCCGCAACTGAAATTGCACGTTCTGCCCGATGCGGATTCTCTCTGCCACGGCAACGGCCCCGTTGCGGGGATCAACACCGATGAGGTTGCGAACCAGGAAGGCACTACGTTGCTCCGGGTTGCCGCCGGCTCCGATCACGAGCGCCTGCCTCTGAACGCCCAGGAATAACGAATCCTTGGCCTTGTCGCGCTCCTCGTCATCAAGGCCAGCAAGAACCCGCTGAAGACAGTTCACGGGGGTGTCGGACTGCTGGGCATGGCTCAGCTCCAGCAGAACGTTCCGCTTGGCCTTCTCAATGGCGAACACCGGACCGATCGGTTTGCATCCCTGGGCCACCGCGGGATCCAGCACCCAGTCGCCGCCGATGGCGATCCCGACAACGCCTTTGCGGACGGCGTTGCCCTGCAGCAACGAGCCGTGGGGAGCCGCATGGGGCGCGGCGATCCCTCCGAGGCATGCAACGGAAGGGAAGGCGTAGTCCATGCCGCTGATGAGGTCGTTGATGTTGCTGCTGGTCGGATCGATCAGCATCACCAACGACCGGAGTTCTCTGGGCTCCAGTCCGAGCCAGCGCTGCCAGGCTTCGTTCGAGCCATCGGGGTCGGGGAGCGACTCCGTGTCGATGGCAAAGGGCTGCAACGTGGCCCCCGGCAGTGTCAGGAGGGTGACGCTGAGCGCAGGAGTCTGTTCCAGCTCCCTGGCTTGGTTGTCGGCGTCGGTTCCGATGACGCCGCCCCCGATGCACCCCAGCCACTGCTCTGCGTTCAGGTGGCTCTTCAGGAGTGGCAGCAGCCTGGGGAGGTCGCTGGCGAAATGGCTGGAGACAAAGACAAGGGCCAGATCGGCGGGTCGCCCACCCAGGCGTGCACCGATGTCTCGAACGGCTGCGTCCAGTGAATTGTCGCTTGACAGTGCAGTGCGGCAGGACGCCTGCTGCCGTCGAGATCCGAACCAGTTGAACGGTGAGAACGGTCCCATGGCAGGACACTACCAACCCTGGCAGAGCTGACGTGTGCGTCGATAATGGCGCCGACTTGAACCTCGCCGGTGCCCGACCTTCCTTACCGCAATCTGGTGTGGCTGACCTATCGCCTCGGAGCCACCTTTGCGTTCGGCCTGCCCTTGGTTCTGCTCCTCTGGGCATCCCTGCGCCGCGAGACCGCGATTTCGCGTTTGCTCGGGATCTACTGGAAGATCGCGAGCCTTCTGGTCATCACGCTGCTGCTTCTGACGGATGCCCGCCCCCTCGGGTATGTCACCGCGTTGCTGGCGCCTGTTCTGATGACCATCAGCGTCTGGTTCTGGGTGGATCTCAACGAAGAGCTGACCGATCGGCCGCTGCGTCAGCCTCTGGTTCTGACCGTGAGGCTGTGGCGCTGGGCGCTGAGCGGTTTTTCCCTGGTTGCCACTGCCATGGCCATCAGCAGCCTCGCCTGTTTCTCGGCTCTTCAGGGGACGGACTGCAGGGCATGGCTTGAGGCTCCACAGGGACTTCACCGGGTGGTGGCGAGCATCTTCGGGTTCCTGTTCGGCAGCGACTGGACCCAGGCGCTTGCCGCAACGCTCGGCTACGTCATGTTGGTGGCCTACAGCGTGGGCCTTCTGCAATGGCTTCTGCTGCGGTTGCCGCGCCAAGGGAGGGTTGCCGGTGACTTCTGATCAGCTCATCGCCATCGAATCGATCAGTCGTGCGCATCCTGATCGCGTGGTGAGGCTGCTGGGTTCCGTTTCAACCGCCCTGTCGATTGGTGTTGAGCCCCTGGAGCTGATCATCTATCGCGGCTTCAGCAGCTGCATCACCCATCCGACGGCGTTCGACCCGGATCGGAGTGTGCTCCCCGAAGGCGCGGTGATCGATCGCGCTTTTCTGTTGCAGGGTCCACTCAATCCAGCCTGCGAGGAGGTCCTCGCAGGCCCCGTTGCGCCGGACGCCTTGTCTGATCTCAGCCTCTGGCGCTGATCAGCGCCGCGCGAGAACAGCAACGCAACGCCCACAGAGATCGGGGTGTGCACTGTGTTGGCCGATGTCTGTTTCGTAATGCCAGCAGCGCTCACACTTCTGCCCACGTGATCGAGCCACCTCGATCACGGCACGATCCCCGTCTTCGCTGGCCAGCAGCTCCGCCCAGGGCTCGCCTCCCATCTGGAGCTGGGAGACCAGCAGCCAGTCGTGGAGTCCATCCACATCGGGATGACCGGAGTCCTGAAGCCAGTCCACTGCTTTTTTCAGATCGGGGTCGCGGATCTCGATCCGAACGGCTGCCTCCAGTGAGGCCCCCAGTTCTCTCTTGCTGCGGCAATCCTCAAGAACCCGGTTCACGGCGCTGCGCAACTCACGCAGCTGCTGCATTGGCAGATTCAGACTTTCGTCGCGCCAGTTGTCCGGAATGGTGGGCCAGCCGCGCCGGAACACGGAAGTCTCCTCGACTGGATAGGGCAGGTTCTGCCAGATGTCTTCCGCCATGTGGCTGAGCACGGGAGCGATCACCCCGGCGAGGCGTTCGATCACCATGGCCATCACCGTCTGGCAACTGCGCCGCCGCAGATCCCCGGGGGCACTCACATAGAGGCGATCCTTGGCGATGTCGAGATAGAAATTCGAGAGGTCGCTGACACAGAAGTTCTGCAGCAGCTGGAAGAATTTGAAGAATTCGTAGGTCTCGAAGGCCTCTGAGATGTTGTCCAGGACCGTGGCTGTTCGCTGCAGCATCCAGCGGTCGAGTAAGGGCAGCTGCTCCACCGGCACCGAATCGCGTGCCGGATCGAAGTCATGGAGATTGCCGAGGAGATAGCGGGCTGTGTTGCGCACCTTCCTGTACACGTCCGCCAGCTGGCGGAGAATTCCCGCCCCGATCGGAACGTCAGCGGAGTAATCCACCGAGCTCACCCAGAGCCTGAGCACATCCGCGCCGTAGGGAGGCTCCTGCTTCTGGTTCTTGCCGCCCTCGATGATGATCATCGGGTCGACGACATTGCCGAGGGATTTGCTCATCTTGCGTCCCTTCTCGTCGAGCGCGAAGCCGTGGGTCAGGACCGTTCGGTAGGGAGCCTGGCCATTGACGGCAACGGAGGTCAGCAAGGATGACTGGAACCAGCCCCGATGCTGATCGGAGCCTTCCAGGTAGAGATCCGCCGGGTAACTGAGGCCCTCCCGCTGACTGGCGACGGCGGCCCAGCTCGAACCCGAGTCAAACCAGACATCCATCGTGTCGGTGCCCTTGCGCCACTGTGCGGCGTCGCCCTGGTGGCTTGGAGGGAGGAGCTCTGTTTCATCCTTCTCCCACCAGACATCCGCTCCGTGGGTGGCGATCAGATCACGGACGTGTGCGATCGAATCGGCGTTCAGAAGCACATCACCGCTGGAGCGGTGATAGAAGACCGGGATCGGCACACCCCAGGTGCGCTGTCTCGAGATGCACCAGTCGCCCCGCTCGGCCACCATCGCTTCGATCCGGTTGCGGCCGGAGGCAGGCAGCCAGTTCACCGCATCGATGGCGCTGAGGGCCTCATCCCGGAATCCTTCAACGGAGGCGAACCACTGTTCGGTTGCCCTGAAAATCGTTGGCTTTTTGGTTCTCCAGTCGTAGGGGTAACGGTGTTCGTAGCTCTCCTGCTTCAGCAATGCCCCTGACTGTTCCAGGGCTTCGAGGATGGCTGGGTTGGCATCCTTGAGCACATTGCGTCCCGCAAAAGGGCCTGCCTCCGCCGTCAGAGTGCCTGCCTCATCGACAGGGCACAGCACGGCAAGACCATGCTTTCGTCCCGTGTTGAAGTCATCGACCCCATGGCCGGGCGCCGTATGCACCAGGCCTGTCCCCGACTCGGTGGTGATGTAGTCACCACCGACCACAACAGGGCTTTCCCGCTCCAGCAGCGGGTGTCCGTAGCGCAGGCCTTCAAGCTGGTTGCCTTTGACGACAGCTTTACGGCTGAGGCTGGTCCTGAATGTCGCAGCCAGGGAGTCCACCAGGTCTGCAGCCACGATTAGAAGACGCCCGGAGCCATCGGCCGCGATGGCGTAATCCAGTCGCCCGTTGACAGACACCGCCAGGTTGGCCGGCAAGGTCCAGGGGGTGGTGGTCCAGATCGCCACCTTCAGTGTCTCGGCGAGCTCCGGACCGTCGGCGGGAAGCTCAAGACCCTGCTCATGGAGTTCTTCGCGCAGAGCTCCGGGCAATTCGGTGGCCGGAAACGCCACATACACGCTCGGGCTCGTATGCCCGTCGGGATATTCCAGCTCCGCCTCAGCCAGGGCGGTACGCGAACTGGGACTCCAGTGAACCGGCTTCAGTCCTCGGTAGATGTGGCCCTTCAGCGCCATGCTGCCGAAGACGTCGATCTGGGCTGCTTCGTACTCCTTCTGAAGGGTCAGATAGGGCTGCTCCCAGTCAGCCCAGATTCCCCAGCGCCTGAAACCTGCCATCTGCCCGGCCACCTGCTTCCGGGCATAGGCCGCCGCTTTCTTGCGCAGTTTCAGCGGTGTGAGTGCCTTGCGCTGGTCCTGATCCATCGCCTGGAGGACTTTGAGCTCGATCGGCAGCCCATGGCAGTCCCAGCCGGGCACGTAGCGCACCTGTCGACCCTGCATGGTCCGGTGCTTGTTGATGATGTCCTTCAGAACCTTGTTGAGGGCGTGCCCCATGTGCAGGGCGCCGTTGGCATAGGGAGGGCCGTCATGGAGGGTGAAGGGCTCACCGGTGTTGGTTGCGCCCAGCTGTCCATCGATCCCGTTCTCTTTCCAGAAGTTCTGCAGCTGCGGCTCTCTCTGGATGGCATTGGCACGCATGCCGAATCCCGTCTGCAGCAGATTCAG
>JBGKDM010000003.1:0-16713 GCA_042954165.1 Synechococcus sp. | reverse complement strand
AGACTGAGGCGTGACTTGAACTGGCTCAGTCATGAGCAGCACTGCAATGATCGCCCAGGGGAGCATGGCTCTGAAGTGATCGATCAAGGGAATTACGGAACTATCGTTAGTCTTTCAGTTGGTCGTTAAATCCTGATTAGCGCTCCAGTAACATCTGATGTTATTCCCAATAAATGAGAGGAGTTGGCAACGTCAGCAGTGGCCCAAAGCTCTAGCAAATTCAGGACCACACTATCCATCGAACGCCAAAAAGGTGTCCAGAAAGAGGTACGGAATGGCAGAGTGAGGCCAAGGAATCAGGCAATGACCCGAAAAGGGATTGGCGTCTTTCGATAGACAACGAACTAGCAGGTTGGTTACCACAGATTGCTAACGCCCTTCTGCCAAGATCACGTCAGAGGCAAGACACGTGATCACACCGTCCTGTCATTCAGCACAACAAGATGACGCCGGGAATCAATCTCCAACCATCCCTGATCTTTCAGCTGACCGATCACTCGCGTCACCGTGACTCGTGTCGTGCTGAGGGCACTGGCAATGTCTTGATGGGTCAGCCTGACACCGATTCTGATGCCCGACTTGCAGACAGTGCCGTAGTCCTGAGCCATCAACTCCAGAAAGCAACGCACACGATCGTCAACGCGTCGAAGGCCGAGGAGGGCAAGCAGAAATTCAGACTGACGCACGCGTGAAGAAACAGCTCGCACCATGGAGATTGCGAGCTCAGCGGATCCCGCAATCTGGTCAAGGGATTGGCAGGTCAGCTCACAGTCGGTGAGGGTAATGGCTTCATAGGCCTGCACCTTGCTCAGTGACGCTCCGAAGGGTTCTTCAGGTCCTGCAAAGCCGAGCAGCAGGGCATCACCGTGCTCAGTGACCGCAGTGAATTTCACCATGCCTTTGTTGACCACCCACAGAGTGTTCTCAAGCAGAGGAACAACACTGCCCGCACAGAGCTTTACTGCACTGTTATCGGCTTTCTTCGCCCCGGAAGACGACAGCGGAATCAAATGACGACGCTCACTGACGCTTGGCCGGTAGGGAGCAACAACCATGGCATTCACTGATCGCCAAACAACCCTAAACAAGCGACACAAGCTCACGAGCAAAGGGAAAGCGAGCATCCTTTTAACATGTGATTAAGGCATGAAAAAGGGGCTTGCGCCCCTTGCAATCGCAATAATCAATTGTGTTGATTTTTGAACTCGCCGGAGTTCTTGATCACTTCCCGATGGTTTTAACGGCTGCTTTGGCCTTGCTGAGAATCTCACCTTTGAGGGGTACAAAACCGAGTGAGGGAGCCTTGCTTTGGGCAGAGTCACTCAGCATGTAATTGAAAGCATCCTGCACCACTTTGGCGTTCTCACCGTTTCCAGTCTTGTAGGCAAGAACCCAGGTCAATGTAGCGATGGGGTAAGCACCCTTGGCTGATGGGTTGGGGTTCTTGCCAGCAAGATCCTTATCCAACTGAATTCCGTTGAGTGCGCGTGCGCCTGCATCAACCGAAGGCTTCAAAAACTCGCCAGATTTGTTCTGAAGAGCCGCAGCAACGACCTTGCCCTGGATGTAGGACTGGTTGACATAACCAATCGCGCCCTCAGTTTTTTTGATCACACCCGCCACACCGGCATTGCCCTTGGCTCCAACACCTGCAGGCCACTGCACGGACTTACCGGTGCCAAGCGTCCAGAGGTCAGAGAAGGCTTCCATGGAATTGGTGAACGCCTTGGTCGTTCCTGATCCATCGGAACGATGCACCCAAAGCATTTTTCCGGGCTTACAGCCCACCTCCTTCCAATCCGTGACCATTCCCATTGCCACTTTCACGGCTTGTTCCTGGGTGAGCTTGAGATCACAGCCGGGATAGTTGTATCCGAAGGCGATGGTGCCACCCACCATGGGGATCTGAACCACCCCGCGCGTCACTTTGGCCATGTCTTTCTTTTTCATCGGGTCATCGGACGCACCGAAATTGACGGTTTCGTCGATGAATGCCTTGCGACCCGATCCAGAGCCGACAGCCTGGTAATTGACCTTGGGGCCGCCAGACTTGGCGAGATCAGAGAACCAACGCTGATAGATCTTGGCGGGGAATGACGCTCCGGCTCCATTGAGACGCGGAGCAGCAGCGACGGACCCTGCCGCGCCAAGAGCGAGCAATGACGCGGCGAATAGAGCGTTCTTGGTAAGGCCCATTGGAAGCTTTGAGTCAGCAACTCACTCCTAACGAGGCATCAGCCGATCAGTCGTTAGCGAAGCTTTAAGAGCTGGCAATGATTAC
Organism: Synechococcus sp.; assembly: GCA_042954165.1. Classification (GTDB taxonomy): domain Bacteria; phylum Cyanobacteriota; class Cyanobacteriia; order PCC-6307; family Cyanobiaceae; genus Synechococcus_C. The sequence continues at coordinate 14,432 of JBGKDM010000003.1, read as the reverse complement.
TTCTGAGTTCTTAACCAGCACTTCATTGACCTCGCGAGGGATGGTGTTGGTCGCCCTGCTCCTCCTGGGAGTGGAGGCGGGTTGCGGCGGCATAACCCTTCAGCCAGCGATTCACCCGCTGCCTGTGGGCTGGAGGGATCTCTCCAAGAATCTGGGATAACTCAAGAGCACCCAGTCGTTTCAGCTCTCGCACGTCTACATGCCACAGCTGCTCCGCCTCGCGGATCAGTCGTGCCCAGGTGCGAACGCGCTGCCATGCCTGAAGCCGAATGCGTGGCCCATCACGATGAACCGCGTCGGGAGTTGCGGACTTGCGCCGGCGATGGATTTTGCGTGGTAACGCAGCCATACAACCAGCCTGAAGACAGCTCGGCTGTTGAGGGGAAAGCAGCGAAGAGACTTCCAACTGCTGAAGCAAATCCTCTGTCGACTCAGGACGCCAGCAACACGTCCGGATCAAGCTTCTTGACTGAAAAAGCCAGGGCATCGGCCTCCCGCTGACTCAGCCGCCTGGACCATGCGCCTTGCACAGGATCGTTCCAGCGGAATCCAGCCTCTCGGGCGAGATGGCGGTTCTCGTAGCTCACCTGAGCCTTGTAGAGGCATCGGGGTTCCAGTCCCAGGGCCAGACGCTCGTCGAGATCCTCACAGCGCCGGAAGACTTCAGCGAGATAAATGCAGTCGGTAAGAGCGCGGTGGGCAGACCACACCGGAACCTCATAGGCGAGAGCAAGATCTCTGACGGATGGGCGCGACCGGAGTTGACGGTCGGAAGGCCAAGGCATCTCCTCCATGCTGCAGAGCCAGGGTTTGGGCACCGAGGGAAGCGGCCCACGCCCGAACCATTGGCTGTCGAACGCTGCGTTGTGGGCCACGATCACATCAGCCGCTTCCACCAGGGAGCCGAAATACTCGAGGGCCGGCTGCCAGGGCTGGGGCAGGCGGGTGACCGGGGCAGGAATGCGATTGATGGACTCGGCGGCATTGCTCTCCACCGGGAGCAGGAAGGACTGCTGGGCCAGCACCTGACGCGCGGAGACGTCGAACAGAATGGCTCCCACCTCAAGGCAGTGATCCAGTGCAGGATCAAGACCTGTGGTCTCCGTGTCGATGATCAGGAGTGTGCCAGGGGCATCAGGGGCAGGGACCGCAGCGATCGATGCGTCTGGGTTCGGTATCGCTTCGGGGGTGCGGTCCTTCGGCGCGGGATCGGGGACACCAGGGGCCGGAGCAGTGAACGCCAGCAGATCAAGCTGGCCGGGGACTGAGTGATCTTCCATCGGCGCAAATCCCCACAACGCCACCATTCTCCGCCCCCCAGCAACCGTGCCTAGGGTCGGGCTCCTTGCAAAATGGTGGGCTGATGGCACTCAGCGTTGGTGATCGTGTTCCATCCATCTCCCTGATGGATCACGACGGAACGTCCCGTGCCGTCGATGCACGCGATGGTGTTCCCCTGGTTCTGTTTTTCTACCCGAAGGACGACACGCCAGGATGCACCGCCGAAGCCTGTGGCTTCCGGGATTCCCACAGCGAACTGACCAGCCTCGGCGCCCAGGTGTGGGGAGTCAGCGGCGATGACGACGTCAGCCATCGCCGGTTCGCCGAACGCCACCAACTTCCCTTCCCTCTTCTCAGCGACACCGACCAGCGCCTTCGTCGCGCGTTCGGTGTTCCCAAGACGCTTGGGCTGCTTCCATCCCGCGTGACCTACGTCATCGATGGCAGCGGGGTGATTCGCCACGTGTTCAACAACCTGCTGGATGGTCCGGCCCACGTTCGGGAAGCCATGCAGGTGCTGCACTCCCTGCGCTCACAGGCATGAGCAACTGGCGCCGGCTCGGCGACTGCTGGGTTCTCTGGCCCCGGCAGACCCGTGGCGTGGTCGAGTTCCTCGGTGGCAGCTATCTGGCCGCAACCCCGCAGATCAGTTACAGACGCCTGCTCGAAGGTCTTGCCGATCAAGGGCTGGCGGTTCATGCCTGGAGCTATGTGCCGGGCTTTGATCATCAGCTCCAGGCCAGGGAAGCCTGGGATGCGATGCGCCAGGCCCGCTCCAGGCTCGAACAACGTGACGGGCGACGCTGGACGCCGGTTCGACTGGGTCACAGCCTCGGATGCAAATTGCATCTGCTGGCACCGGACGGCGGCCGAGGCAGCCGCTCACTGATCGCCTTGAGCTTCAACAATTTCACAGCGGATCAATCCATCCCTCTGCTGGGGGTAGTGGCCCCAAGCCTCGGGGTCAGCACTGAGTTCAGCCCCAGCCCGCAGGAAACCCTGCGCCTGATTCAGCTTCATTACCTGCAGCCCCGCAATCTGCTGATTCGCTTCGGGACTGATGCGCTGGATCAGAGCGAAGACCTTCTCGCTGCTCTGCAGGCCCGCACGGCCGATGCCACCACCTTCCGTCAGCAGCAAGGCGACCATCTCACGCCGGCCAGTGCCGGATTGCGCCGTCAGTTTCTGGGTGATTGGGCTGAGGGGCCGGACCGACAGCGTCAGGTGCGGCAACTGCAGAACCTGATCGTGTCCTGGGGATTCGCGGATGCCTCGACAGCGGCATAGACGATCAATCCCGATCACGCTGCATACACTTTGGTGATCGCGTCTGCGGAAACGGAATGGCCAACGCTGTTGAAGTTGCCCTGCTTCAGATCGCTCAGGTCATCGCGATGAGTGATGGATCCATCTCCGATGAGGAGCAGACGATGCTGATGGAGCTTCCGCAACGCATCGGTCTTGAGGCCGACGGGATTGCCCAGTCATCCCTCATGCCCTCGATTGCAGAGCTCGCCACGGCGTTAACCAGCCATGGCGATCGGTGCACGGCCGCCCGCATTGCCTGCCTGATCGCCGGGGTCTCCCGCAATCCAGGCGATGCCCAGGACATCAACCCGGATGAACGCAGCGCCTATCGCGACCTGATCACCCACTTGAATCTGCCTGAGGAGGAGCTGCGGGAGATCGAATGGGCCGCCAGAAGTGAGTTGAATCAGGGCAAGAGCCTGATTCAACTGATCAGAGACACCCTGTTCAGCCAGGGGGCCTGGCCCGAGCCAGGCCTGATGGGCCCCGAGATTCCAGGCCTCTGAGTGGTGCTCAGGCGCGCAGGCGATCGAGCACCGAACGATCCTCCAGCGTGCTGGTGTCGCCACTGACCTCCTCGCCTGCGGCGAGGGCGCGGAGGATCCGGCGCATGATCTTGCCGCTGCGGGTCTTGGGCAAGGCATCACTGCAGCGGATGTCATCAGGACGCGCAATCGGGCCGATTTCCTGGCCGACGTGGGCGCGCAGTTCAGCGACGAGAGCATCGCTGGACTCGCGACCGGTTTCCAATGTCACGAAGGCCACGATTCCCTCACCCTTGAGGTCGTCGGGACGACCCACCACGGCGGCTTCCGCGACAGCCGGATGGCTGACGAGCGCCGACTCGATTTCCATGGTTCCGAGCCGGTGGCCGGAGACATTGATGACATCATCAACTCGGCCCATCACCCAGAAGTAGCCATCGGCATCACGCCGCGCACCGTCACCGGCGAAGTAGATGTGGCTGCCGTCGGCCGGCCGGAGATGTTCCCAGTAACTCTCACGGAAGCGCTGTGGATTTCCGTGAACAGTGCGCATCATGCCGGGCCAGGGTTTGCGGACCACGAGATAGCCACCCTCATCGGCCTCACAGCTGTTGCCTTCAGCATCCACGACATCGGCCTGAATTCCCGGCAAGGGAAGCGTGGCGGATCCGGGTTTGGTTGGGGTCGCTCCCGGGAGGGGGCTGATCATCACACCGCCGGTCTCGGTTTGCCACCAGGTGTCGACGATGGGGCAGCGATTGCCTCCGATCACATCGCGGTACCACATCCAGGCTTCCGGATTGATCGGTTCTCCCACCGTTCCGAGGAGCCGGAGGCTGCTCATGTCGAACTGATCCGGAATCTCCCTGCCGCTCTTCATGAAGGCACGGATGGCTGTGGGAGCGGTGTAGAAGATGCTGATCTGATGCTTCTGGATCAGCTCCCAGAACGCTCCCGGCTTCGAGGGGCGTGGAGCCCCCTCATACATCACCGTCGTTGCGCCGTTGGAGAGAGGGCCGTAAACGATGTAACTGTGCCCGGTGATCCAGCCGACGTCAGCGGTGCACCAGTAGACGTCGTCCTCCTTGATGTCGAAAATCCACTGGAAGGTGAGATGGGCCCAGAGGTTGTAACCCGCCGTGGAGTGAACAACACCTTTCGGCTTTCCGGTGGAGCCAGATGTGTAAAGAACAAACAGACGATCCTCACTGTCCATCGGCTCTGCTGCACAGTCCGCGGATGCACCGGGAACGACGTCATGCCACCAGACATCGCGTCCTGCGGTCATGTCGGTGTCCTGCTTGGTGCGCTGCACCACAAGCACGGAGGAGACGCTGGGGCAGGCACCACCTGCCAGGGCCGCATCAACGGCCGGCTTCAGTGAAACAGCCTTGTCCTTGCGGAATCCTCCATCCGCAGTGATGACCGCTTTCGCCTCACCGTCGATCAGACGATCACGCAGGGCCTCAGCAGAGAAGCCACCGAAGACAACGGAATGGGGCGCACCGATGCGGGCACAGGCCAGCATCGCAATGGCCGCCTCAGGAATCATCGGCATGTACAGCGCCACAAGATCTCCCTTGCCGATGCCCAGTGCCTTCAAGGCATTGGCGGCTTTGCAGACTTCGGTGTGCAGCTCGCGGTAGGTGAACCGACGCACGTCTCCCGGTTCCCCCTCCCAGATCAGGGCTGTCTTGGCTGCCCGTTCTCCATCCAGATGGCGATCGAGGCAGTTGTAGGACAAGTTGGTCTTGCCTCCGTCAAACCACTTCGCGAATGGAGGATCGCTCCAGTCGAGAACGGTGTGGAAGGGTTCAAACCAGTGCAGTTCGCGCTTGGCAGCCTCACCCCAGAAGCTGTCGGGATCACCGGAGGCGGCTTCGGCCAGCGCCCTGTAGGCCTCCATGCTTCCCACACTGGCTGACGCCGCCAGGGAGGCCGGGGGCTCGAAGATGCGCTGTTCGTGCAGCACCGATTCAATCTTGGAGGTCTCGCTGGTCACGCCGTTCATCGAGGATCTGAGCCTTCTGAAGCGTAATGAGGCTCTCTCTCCCAGCGGAACCCTGCTTCGCAACTCGTCGCTGAGGTGAGACGCTGGTTGGAAGCGTCTGACTACGCCGGCTGATGCGTGCGCCTGCGGCCTGTCTGTTTGATCTCGATGGGCTCCTGCTCAACACCGAACCGCTGCATGGTCAGGCCTGGCGGGAAGCTGCGGCCCATTTCGGGACCAACCTGAACGGGGATCAGCTGCTGGAACTGCGAGGCCGGCGACGTCTCGACTGCGCCCGCCAGGTGATCACCTGGATGAAGACTCCGATCAGCTGCGATCAGCTTCTGGCCATCCAGCAACCCATCGCCAGACGACTCCTGCCGGATGCCGGCGCCAACCCCGGTGCTGAAGACCTCATCGCCTGCTGTCAGCACTTGGGGGTGCCGATGGCCCTCGTCACAAGCAGCTCAGCTGATTCCGTCGAGCTCAAGATCAGCAATCATCCCTGGATTCGGCAGATCGGCACCCGTGTGCTCGGCAGTGACCCCGATCTGAAGGCAGGCAAACCGGCCCCGGATCCCTTTCTGCTCGCCGCGCAACGGCTGGGGGTGGCAGCCGATGCATGCTGGGCATTTGAAGACTCTGTGGCGGGGAGCCATGCAGCCATTGCGGCTGGATGCCAGGTCTGGGTTCTCGATCCAGATTCACGCACGTCGGCGCGCCTCGGTTCAGCTGAAGCGGACGCCTGGACCCGCATCAAAAGTCTTCACGATGCAGTAGAGCCCCTGAGGGCCTGCAACCAGAAACTCAGTACAGACGACTGAGCACGAACTCAGGCAGATCCAGTAGAGCGCGTCGGGCAGGGGACTCGGGCAACCAATCGAGTGAGTCGCGCGCTTCGCGAGCAAAGGTTTCGGCCAGACCACGGCTGCGCTGAATGGCGTCGGAGGCCCTGACCAGATCAAGGGCCTGCTCAAGGTCGCCCTCCTGATTGAACTCTCTCTCGATCAACGAACCGAGAGCGGGCTTTTCCTCAAGGGCATACAGGGCAGGGGCCGTGAGATAACCGCTGGCGAGGTCACTGGCGGCGGGCTTGCCCAGCTGCTGATCGCTGCCGGTGAAATCGAGGATGTCATCAACAACCTGGAATGCAAGACCGAGCTGGCGTCCGAACCGATACAGCGCATCGAGACGCTCGGGTGACTGCTCGCTGAGCACACCGGCTGCACGGGCACTGTTGGCGATCAACGAAGCGGTCTTGCAATAGCTCTTCTCGAGGTAGGTTTCGAACGACTGCCCTGTGTCGTAGCGGAACAGCCCCTGTTTCACCTCACCATCGGCAAGATCCATGATCACGCGACTGAGAAGCTTGACCACCTCGAGATCATCGAGATTGGCAAGGTGCCAACTGGCTTGCGCGAAAAGGAAATCACCGGCAAGGACAGCGACGCGGTGATTGAACCGGCTGTGCACAGTGGCCACACCGCGTCTGGTGGCGGCCTCATCGACCACATCGTCGTGAACCAGCGAGGCCGTGTGGATCATCTCGGTGATCTCGGCCAGGCGACGGTGCCTCGCGGTGAGATCGCCCGTTGGGGACAGGGCCCGTGACACCAGCAGAACAATGCCAGGGCGGATGTTCTTTCCTCCGGCGCTGAACAGATGCTCTGCAGCGGCCTGAAGAATCGGATGGCCGGCACCAATGAGACTGCGCAGATCACTGAGCAGAATTTCGAGATCATGCTCGACCGGCTGCAACAGCTCAGTGACTGTGGTCATGGATCCCCTCGGTGCGCAGATCCTAGAAGGCGCAGCCCTCTCACCGCAGGTTGATGGCCTCAACGCTGGGTCGGATCCCCAGCCAGGGCGTGGCTCGCCTGGCGAAGCCTTCAGGGTCTGCGGTCACGCAAAGACGGGTGCCCTCCAGGGAGAGTGGGTGATCCAGCTGCCGGATGCCAGGAGGCCCCAGCAGGGCATCCAGCTGACGGGCCACACCAACGGATGGGTCAATCAGACGGACGTCAGGAGGAAGAAGGCTGCGGAGAAGGGGCTCCAGCAGGGGATAGTGCGTGCAACCCAAAATCACGGCCTCCACCGAGGCCTCAAGCAGGGGAGCCAGATACTGCATAGCTTCCCGGCGGAGCTCATCGCTGAACAGATCGCCGTGCTCGATCAGGGGCACAAAGCGTGGACAAGCCTGCTGCACCACGAGCGTTCCAGGTTTGAGGGCCTCGATGCTGGCCCGATAGGCACCGGAGGCCACCGTGGCAGGGGTGGCCAACACGCCGACCCGTGACTCCCGCACCATGGCCGCTGCAGCACCGATCAATCCCACCACCGGGACTCCGGCCTGACCTTCGGCCACATCCCGGGCCAGGGCATTCGTCGTGTTGCAGGCCATCACGACCGTTGACACCTGCTGGCAACGCAACCAGGCCACCACCTCAGCCGCGATGGAACGGATCTCTGCCGGAGAACGACTGCCATAGGGGACACGGGCGGTGTCACCGAGATAGACGATGGGAACGGAGCCGTGGCGGCGCAGGATGCTGCGAAGCACCGTGAGTCCTCCAAGACCGCTGTCGAAGAGACCAAGACAGACCCTGTTCACCGCAGACCTCGCAGATACTGAAGAACACCTGTGGCGATGGCGAGCGAAAGGCGTCTGCGGTGCCCCTGCTCCGCGAGTCTTGGACCATCCAGACGGCCTGTCACGAAGCCCATCTCCACGAGGGCTGAGGGCATGGTTGTGCGACGGATCACAAAGAAGCGACCCCGTCTCACGCCCCGGTTCGGACTACCTGGCGACACATTGAGCACCTGCTGCTGGACATGGGCCGCCAGGCGTGCGGAGCGCGGATCGGAGTAGTAAAAGGTTTCGATGCCATTCACCTCAGGGCGGCGCATGCTGATGGCATTGGCATGAATGCTCAGGAAGGCGTCCGCTCCGACGCGATTGGCGAGGGCGACCCGCGGCGGCAGATCGACATCCACTTCCGAGCGACGGGTCAACACCACCTGGACACCCTTGGCTTCCAGCAATTTGGCCACCTGCCTGGACACATCCAGAACGACGTCGGTCTCGCGCAGTCCACGGATGCCGATGGCACCAGGGTCAGGACCGCCATGGCCAGGATCGATCACGACCCGGTACCGGCCCCTGGGGACATCAGGAAGCCCCGATGGATCCACCGGGGTGGTGGAGGGCGTGATGCTGATCCCTCCCGACCAGGGACGGCTTCGTGCCGCAAGATTCCCTTCGCCGATCGGCCGCAACCCACGCGTTGGCAGCCCCTCCATCGTCATCGACCAGCGATCCACAGCCGTGCCGACCAGCTTGAGGTTGCCGGGATCCAGCTCGACACCTGGGCGGAACTCGATCACAAGTCGCGTTGCCCCCGGATTGGGCTTCCCCAGACGAATTTCCTTGATCGGGCCCGAGCCGGGCAGGGATCTTGGGGTTCGCAACTCTCCGGGAAAGTCAATCCAGACCCGGGGGCCCTTGCGGGCATCGCCCGCCTCAAAAAATGCTTCGAGACGGGCACCTGTGGCCGTCCGCAGCTTGAGAACGCCCTCAGACGTGATGCCCCAGGCTGCCAACGCACTGGCGGCACGCGCCATCGGCGCTGAAACCACTGCATGGAGCTGAAGCAACGCCGCGGCCAGGAGAGCAACGCGACGGGACTGCGCCGAAGCCATGGGGCTCAGAACAGGGCCGGCTGACGGTGCTGCAGGCTGGGCATCTGCCCGCGGATGCGCTGCAGATGGTTGGTGTTCACCGGTGCAATCGCGGCACCTGGAACAACACCGGCATCAGCCATCACCGTGCCCCATGGATCGATGACCATGGCATGTCCATGGGTCTGACGCCGGCCGTCATGCACACCGGTCTGTGCAGGGGCGATGACATAGGCAGTGTTCTCGATCGCACGGGCCTGAAGAAGCACTTGCCAGTGGTCCTTGCCTGTGTAGGCGGTGAATGCGGCAGGAATCATCAACACCTCAGCTCCAGCACCAACCAGATGGCGGTAGAGCTCAGGGAAGCGCACGTCGTAGCAAATGGACAGTCCCAGCTTGCCCAGTCCAGGAATGTCGACCACTGGAGGGCATTCGCGGCCGGGGGTCACGGTGGTGGATTCCCGGTAAGGAATGCCATCGGGAAGGTCCACATCAAAGAGGTGGATCTTGTCGTACCGGGCCATGAGCTGCCCATCCCGACCCACCAGCTCGGCACGGTTGAAGGTGTTGAGCCCGTCGCCGGAGGGGACTGGAAAGCCCCCACCAAGGATCACAACCTGGTAGCGCCGGGCCATCGTGACCAGGAAACGGCTGCAGGACTCGGCGAGGGCGGGAGCCTGCTCCAGACGTGTTGCGTCATCGCCCATGAAGGCGAAATTTTCCGGGAGGCCAACCAGATCAGCCCCCCGTCGTGCTGCCAGCTCGATCTGCTCTTCCGCTGCAGCGAAATTGCTCTCAGGGTCCGATGTGCTGGTGAGTTGCACGGCGGCGGCCAGAAAGTCGCTCACAGGGTGTCTGAAAGGACCTGAACTCTAGGTGGGTTACGCAGCGGTTTCGCTGTTCCCAACAGCTCGCAACACCCCACGTTCCACCTGGGTTGGAACAACGCTCAACACATCGAGACCGGCGCAGCAACGGAAATCGGCATCGTGGTTCCCGATGCGTTGCAAACGCTGGCCATGGGTGGCCATCCGCAGACAGGCTTCCGGATCGGCTTTCCAGCGTTCCCACAGCACCAGCGCCGCCTGCATCTCATCGTTGGCGATCACGGCACCCTGATCGAGCAGAAGGGCAGCCAACGCTCCGGCGGCCAGGGAGTCCTCCAGGGAATAGGCCCCTTCCCATCCGCTGCCGACAATCCAGAGGCGTTCCGGTTGCTGATGCATCAGCCGATCGGCCACGGCCCGTCGGTTCGGGAGTGCAGCGGTGTAGACACTCGCGATGTCACGCACTTTCTGAAGCGAGCGGGTGCCGTTCGTGGTGCTCATGAACAAACGCTGACCTTTGACGACCTCGGGGGTCACCGCGACAGGCGAGTTACCGAGATCGAAGCCATCGAGCGTCTTGCCACCGCGCTCCCCGACAAGGAGCCGGGAGGACTCGGGCCACTGATCGGCACAGGCCCGGAGTTCGTCGAGATCACTGAACGTCTGCACCGCTTCAGCACCGTTCTGCAGTGCCCAGGCGATCGTGGTGGTGGCACGCAGAACGTCAATCACCACGGCGGCGTCGGCCTTGCTGTCGGCACTCACCGATGGGTCGCAATCGGGCACATCAGCGGCGACATGGAAATAGCTGAGCTGCATGGCCACGCTGGATCAACGGAGTGCGTCACAGTACCGAGACCATCTGATTGGATTCGCCGCTTCCATGGCCGTGCTCGGTTCCAGTGCCGCAACGCGAGACCTTCGCGGCTTCCTGGCTCTGCTCGAAGAGAAAGGTCAACTGCGCCGCATCACGGCTCCCGTTGACCCCGATCTCGAACTCGCCGCCATTGCGGATCGGGTCCTGGCGATGGGAGGCCCTGCGTTGCTGTTCGAGAACGTGATCGGCTCGACCATGCCCGTCGCCGTCAACACCCTCGGCACCGTGGAACGGGTCGTCTGGAGCATGGGACTCGAGCATGCGCAGGAGCTCGAAGACCTCGGGCGTCGTCTGGCCCTTCTTCAGCAGCCCAGACCCCCTAAGGGAATGGAGGAGACCAAAGCCTTCGCCCGGGTGTTCTGGGACCTGATCAAGGCCGTGCCTGACAGAGATCTGACTCCACCATGCCGGCAGCAGGTGTGGATGGATGATGAGGTCAATCTCGATGCTCTGCCTCTGATCCGGCCCTGGCCAGGCGATGCGGGCGGTGTGATCACGCTGGGGCTCGTGATCACGAAGGACCCGGAGACCGGGGTGCCCAATGTGGGGGTCTACAGGCTTCAAAAGCAGTCGATCAACACCATGACGGTGCATTGGCTGAGCGTGCGCGGCGGTGCTCGCCATCTCCGCAAGGCCGCGGCCATGGGCAAGAAGCTGGAGGTCGCCGTTGCCATCGGCGTCCATCCGCTGCTGGTGATGGCTGCCGCCACACCGATTCCGGTCCAACTGAGTGAATGGCTGTTTGCTGGGCTCTATGCCGGAGAAGGCGTGCGGCTCGCACCCTGCAAAACCATTGATCTGAAGGTGCCGAGCCACAGCGAAATCGTGCTGGAAGGAACCATCACCCCCGGCGAGGTGCTGCCCGATGGCCCGTTCGGAGACCACATGGGGTTCTACGGGAACGTTGAGGACTCTCCCCTCGTGCGGTTTCACTGCATCACGCAGCGACGGGATCCGATCATGCTGACCACCTTCAGCGGCCGTCCGCCCAAGGAGGAAGCGATGCTGGCCATCGCCCTCAACCGGATCTACACCCCGATCCTTCGCCAGCAGATCCCTGAGATCAAGGACTTCTTCCTGCCGATGGAGGCGCTGAGCTACAAACTCGCCGTGATCTCGATCGACAAGGCCTATCCGGGGCAGGCCAAGCGTGCCGCCATGGCCTTCTGGAGTGCCCTGCCTCAGTTCACTTACACCAAGTTTGTGGTGGTCGTCGACAGCCACATCAATGTGCGGGACCCCAGGCAGGTGATCTGGGCCATCGCCGGCCAGGTGGATCCGCAACGCGATCTGTTCGTGCTGGAGAACACGCCCTTCGACAGCCTTGATTTCGCCAGTGAACAGCTGGGACTCGGCGGCCGGATGGCGATCGATGCCACCACCAAGATCGGCCCTGAAAAGAACCACGACTGGGGGGAGCCTCTGCAACGGCCGGCCGAGCTCGAACAGCGTGTGACCGAGCGGATGGCCGAACTCGGACTCGACGATCTCGACGGACGCGAGCCAGATCCAGCCTTGTTCGGCTATGTGCTCGATCAGTTGCTGCAGATCCGGCCCATAGGATCAAGCGCATCGAAAGACGACTGACTTGCACGTGTCCGGATCAAATGGCGCGCCCCGGAATCTGAAGGCCGGTGGCGGACTGAACGGACGGGTGCGGGTGCCCGGTGACAAATCGATCTCGCATCGAGCCCTCCTGTTCGGAGCGATTGCAGAGGGGACGACCACGATCGAGGGTCTGCTGCCTGCCGAGGATCCGATCAGCACTGCGGCCTGCCTCAGGGCCATGGGTGCGGTGATCAGTCCCATCGAAGACGGCCAGGTGATCACCGTTGAAGGTGTTGGTCTCGACGGACTGCAGGAACCTGGAAGCGTTCTGGACTGCGGCAACTCCGGAACCACCATGCGATTGATGCTGGGTCTGCTCGCAGGGCGAAACGGCCGCCATTTCGTGCTCAGCGGCGATGCATCCTTGCGACGCAGGCCCATGCAGCGGGTGGGGCAGCCTCTGGCTCTGATGGGTGCGGAAGTGCGCGGTCGTGACGGGGGGAATCTCGCGCCACTAGCCGTGCAGGGACGCAAACTCCATGGCGCCGTGGTCGGCACACCGGTGGCGAGTGCCCAGGTCAAATCAGCACTGCTGCTGGCGGCGCTCACCGCCGAAGGCAAGACGTCGGTGATTGAACCGGCACCGTCGCGCGACCACAGCGAACGGATGCTTCGGGCCTTCGGGGCGGATCTCGAAGTGGGTGGGGAGATGGGTCGCCACATCACGGTGCGTCCCGGTGCGCCGCTCCGGGGTCAGCATGTGGTGGTTCCTGGCGACATCAGCTCGGCGGCGTTCTGGCTCGTCGCCGGCGCCCTGATTCCAGGCGCCGACCTGACCATCGAGAACGTGGGACTGAATCCAACCCGAACCGGGGTGCTCGAGGTTCTTGACCAGATGGGTGCGCGGGTGGAGGTTCTCAACCGACGCGATGTGGCCGGGGAACCCGTGGGTGATCTGCGGGTGGTTCACGGCGCCCTGAAACCCTTCCATTTCGGTGAGGAGGTGATGCCCCGTCTGGTTGATGAGGTGCCGATCCTCAGCGTCGCCGCCTGTTTCTGTGACGGGGAGAGTCGCATCACCGGAGCCGAAGAACTCCGGGTCAAGGAGACTGACCGTCTGGCTGTGATGGCCCGCCAGCTCAAAGCGATGGGGGCCGACATCGAGGAGCATCCCGATGGACTCACCATCCGAGGTGGCCGCCAGCTTCGCGGCACCGCCCTGGACAGCGAGACCGACCACCGGGTGGCGATGAGTCTGGCCATCGCAGCGATGATGGCCGAGGGTGATTCCACCCTGGCGCGGAGCGAGGCAGCAGCTGTCAGTTACCCCACGTTCTGGGATGACCTCGCACGACTCCGCTGCGGATGACGGCGCCGAGGCCCGTGCCCTCGGCCAGCTGACGCAGCGTCTCACCGCTGACGGAAGCCTGAGCCTCTTCAGCAGTGCCTTCAATGAAGACTTTCACAGTTCGGCGGGGGCTCTGGCAGAAGCCAAGGCCAAATTCGTCGCTCCCGCCGAGCTGTCACGCTTCGGCCAAGGGAAGCCGTTGCGCGTGCTCGATGTCTGCGTCGGCCTGGGCTACAACAGCGCAGCGCTGATGCAGGCCCTGCCCGACGACAGCCACCCGGCTCTGCAGTGGTGGGGGCTGGAACTGGATCGCCGCCCGCTGCAGCTCGCTCTTGCCCATGACGGTTTTCAGAACCTCTGGTTGCCAGTCGTGCGTGAACGACTGCAAAGCCTGCTTTGCGCTGACGGATGGGAGGACAGTCTCAGCAAGGGAACCATCCTCTGGGGTGATGCGCGCAGGCAGCTCCAGGCCCTGCCTGTTGACCTCAGGCTTGACCTGATCCTGCTCGATGCTTTCTCTCCGGGCTGCTGCCCGCAACTCTGGAGCGAGGAATTCCTGAAGGCCCTGGCGCGACGGCTGGCACCGGGCGGACGACTGCTCACCTACTGCCGCGCTGCGGCGGTGCGAGGCAGTCTGCAGCGGGCAGGGTTAACCATTCGTTCGCTGCTGCCAGCCCCGGGACAACGCAGGGAGTGGAGTTCCGGAACCCTTGCCTGCTGTGAGAACGGGCATGGGCACGATCCCCTTGCCCATGCAGGGCCAGGCTGGGTGCCCCTCAGCACCATGGAAAACGAGCATCTGCTGACGCGTGCCGCAGTGCCTTACCGCGATCCCGATGGGACTGATGACGCGGAGCACATCCAGCAGAGGCGCCGCGAAGAACAGCAGGGCTGCGGCCTTGAAAGCACCAGCAGCTGGCAGCGACGTTGGCTCCACGAGCGGGTTCGCTCGGGGTAGGGCTCCCGCTCGAATGACCCGCCACGTGACCAGGCCTTGGCTTGCAACCGGTCACCCGTTCGTTCTCTCCCTGATTGCCAGGGGTTTTCAAGAGCCCTCAACAGTTTTTCAAATGCTTCTGCAGGACAAAAA
>JBGKDM010000002.1:0-1662 GCA_042954165.1 Synechococcus sp. | reverse complement strand
GGGACCGTAGTTCAACCGGTTAGAGCACCGCCCTGTCACGGCGGAAGTTGCGGGTTCGAATCCCGTCGGTCCCGTTTCCCATCCGAGCCACACCATGGTGCGAGTTCGCCTGGCCCCGAGTCCAACGGGCACCTTGCACATTGGTACGGCTCGAACCGCTGTCTTCAACTGGCTGTATGCCCGTCGGCACAACGGAAAATTTCTGCTGAGGATTGAAGACACCGATAAGGAGCGATCAAAGCCCGAATTCACCGCCAACATCCTTGAGGGCCTGTCCTGGCTGGGTCTTGACTGGGATGACGATCCCGTGATTCAGAGCGAGCGCGTTGACGAGCATCGCTCCGCGATCCAGACCCTGCTTGATCGAGGCCTGGCCTACCGGTGCTACGCCAGTGACGAGGAACTGACCCTGATGAGGGACAACCAGAAGGCCGCCAATCAGGCTCCTCGATACGACAACCGCCATCGCAATCTGACGGCGGAGCAAGAAGCCGCCTTCCAGGCGGACGGCCGTCAAGCGGTCGTGCGTTTTCGAATCGACGATGAAGCCTCCATCCAGTGGAAGGATCTCGTCCGTGGCCCCATGCAGTGGCGCGGGGCCGACCTCGGCGGCGACATGGTGATTGCTCGCCGAGCGCCGGCCGACGCCATCGGCGATCCCCTTTACAACCTTGTGGTGGTTGTCGATGACGCTGCGATGGACATCACCCATGTGATCCGCGGTGAGGACCACATTGCCAACACGGCCAAGCAACTTCTGCTGTATGAAGCCCTTGGTCTTAGCGCTCCGGTGTTCGCCCATACACCCCTGATCCTCAATGCAGAAGGTCGCAAACTCTCTAAGCGGGATGGGGTCACCTCCATCAACGACTTCCGCGACCAGGGCTACACCGCTGAAGCCATCGCGAACTACATGACCTTGCTGGGATGGTCTGTTCCCGAAGGGATGGATGAGCGCTTCAGCCTGACGCAGGCCTCAGATGTGTTCAGCTTTGATCGCGTCAACAAAGCCGGAGCGCGTTTTGACTGGGACAAGCTCAACTGGTTGAACGCGCAGGTTCTGCATGGGATGCCTTCTGAGCAACTCGAGGCTGCCCTGAGACCACTGTGGGAGGCCGAATCATGGGAGCTCCCTAGCGAGAAACAGTGGGTCTCCGATCTCTGTGCCTTGATCGGTCCGTCGCTGACCTTGATCCAGGATGGTGTTGAGCAGGCGCGTCCATTCTTCGTCGAGCCCCCATTGGAAGCCGATGGTTTGAAACAGCTGGAGCAGGAGGGTGCGAAAGCGGCCCTGAAAGCCCTGGTTGACTTGCTGGAGTCCTCTGCCTGGGATGGCGCCGACTCCAACGACGCCCAGGCCTTGCTGGCTTCTGCTGCAAAGACAGCCGGCGTCAAGAAAGGAGTTCTGATGAAATCGCTGCGCGCTGCGCTGCTCGGCAAACTTCAGGGTCCCGATCTCATCACCACCTGGTCTTTACTGGCCCGACTCGGATGCGACCGGAGTCGACTCGAGCGCTGTCTGGTTTAAATCAACGCTCTCATCAGCCCCTTCCACCACCAGCCCCAAAGCACGGGCCAGTGGCTGTGCCGTTAGACCCTGGAGACCAACAGTCATCAAAATCGTCAGGAAGACCAGGCCCTGAAGACGACCGGCCCCGATGA
>JBGKDM010000001.1:0-10058 GCA_042954165.1 Synechococcus sp. | reverse complement strand
GAAGGATCGGTGGCGCCGTAAACGATCAGTTCAGCATCGGCAATCAGCCAGAACGAGCGCTGACGAGGAGCGACACCGCCAAGGCCTGATTCGTTGCGGCCACTGGCCCAAAGGCCAGCACCGGAATCACTCAGGCCCCGTTGATCACTGCCGAGTCCTTCCTGCTCGTGCAGCACCTCGGAGCCGACCCGACGGCTGCGGAAGTGCGTGGTGGCGGTTTGATAGAGACGTTCATGCAATCCACTGTCTGTTGATTCGGTGGAGTTCACCTGGACAGGCGCAGGCGCAGCGGCCGCTGGGGTGGAGTCGAGGCTGAAGGGCACGAACTGGTCAAGGATCTGTTCGCTTGGGTGCAGTGCAGGAACGCGAGCGATCGAAGAAAAGGCCAGAGACATCCAGGTTGAACCAGCCCTGTAACCGAGTTCAACGCGATAGTCGCGATCGCAGAGGGGAACCGGGAGATACCACTCGGTGCTGTGACTGTCGACGGGAACTTCCTGCAGGGTGTGGGGGTGGGAGCTGCCGTCTTGGATCCCGGTCACGTCGGCCAGGCGCAGGCTGAGATGACCGGCGCCATCGGCCTGGGCACGCTTGCGATCGGTGTCGGCGATTTCCCAGAACACATAGGCCCACTGGGGATCGCGGGGAAGAAAGACAACTCGGGTCGACGCTTCGGTGTGACTGGGCGCAGAGGACGCCAATTCGAGGGGTTCTTCATCGACCACCTTGCGCTCTTGGCGCTCAGCGATGGCGGACACTAAAGCGTCCTTGCTTTTGCGGCTGTAGAGCGTCACGCCCAGATCGCTGGCCAATTGGCGCAGTTGACGCAGTGTGAGGCGGGCCAATGAAGACAGTGCTTGCGTCACGTAAGGAGTCAACCAAGTTTCTTTGGGATCAGTCTGCGTGAAACCTCTCCGTTTCGATCACCTTGCTGACGCAGGGTCAGAGGATCCTGACCACCGCCCCTCTGCAGACGCAAAAAAAACGGGGGCCCAAAGCCCCCGTTGTGTGGAGATTTCCGCCGAGATTCAGCGGCCGACGCTGCGATAGGGAACCTTCGACATGTAGTCCATGTCGGGACTGCTGTTGGGGGATGCGGCGCGGGCGTTGGCGATGCCGGCCACCCAGCCCATGTAATCCGCCGGTGCGCCACCACGCTTGAGCTTGGCACGGGCAGGCAGAGCTTTGGCCGTACCCGTGAACACGATCTGGGGGAAGCCGAGGATGCCGCGGTAGTACGCGTCGTAGCGTGGGGTGGCGATGTTGAAAGGCGTTTCGCCCAAGTCGCGGCCGGGAAGGACGCGGTTGCGCTGGTAGGGAACCGTGTCGTAGCCGAAGGCGTCGAGGTACTCCTGGCTATCGAGGAGCACATCGACCAGGCCCTCGAGGCCCTTGCTGGCGATCACGATGGACCAGGACAGCTCTTCGCCCTTGCCGTTCACCTTGCGGCCGAGGATCCGCTCGCAGAGGTGGCGGACCACCTTGTAGTTGCTGTTGAAGCCGTAGAAGCTGCGCTTGAAGGTGTCGGACAGGACCAATCCACGGATGAAATCACGCACCGTGATCTGGCCATCACGGAGCTGGGACTCGAGATTCACATCCCGATCGGTTTTGAAGGCGTGGAAGAAGATCTGGCGGTAGGCGCTTTCGATCACCGTCTTCAGATTGTCCGCATCCATGGCAATTTCCATGGAATAGGCCCTGGATCCCTCATCAGAGCCGATGCGGATATTCGGAACTCCTGCTCTCAGGGAGTTCTGAGTGATCGGCGCGTAATTCAGAAGAGGAATGGCCACGCGAGCTTCAACGCACACTGCAACGGACTTTAATTCCAGGCTTTGAGGGGGTTCCTCGCTTGCCTTAAAAGCGATTACAGACCGTAATACTCGCTACCAGCCCAGGGCGGAGACGCTCGCCTGCCCCCCTTGTGACGGGCTTGGTGTGGCCAGGTTGTCATCGGTGGCGGTTGCCCGGGTCTCGATGCAATAAGACGCGTTGTTTGAGAGTCCTTCCACGGTGCTGGAGCGGACCCTCACGTCGGGGGTCACAAAGCTGAAGCGCTCCCACACGCTCATGGTCTCGTAGCCGGTCTCCAGGATCAGGCCGTCGTCCGTGTCCATGGAAAACCTCGACGTGGCCGGCGCTTTCTCGGCGTATCCCATCGTGCGCAGCAGCAGCCCTGAGCGGCCGTCTTCGCTGGTTGGGATCAGTCCGAACAGGGTTTCGCCGTCGTGGCCGTCCTCGCTGTGGTCCCACGCCATCGAGGCGCTCCAGCGCACGTAACTGCCCCCCACGATCTCGCCTGGTTCCTTGCCATGGGCTCTGGC
This sequence comes from Synechococcus sp., assembly GCA_042954165.1. Taxonomy (GTDB): domain Bacteria; phylum Cyanobacteriota; class Cyanobacteriia; order PCC-6307; family Cyanobiaceae; genus Synechococcus_C. Next base: position 7,731 of record JBGKDM010000001.1, on the reverse strand, counting down.
CAGGTCGGCCAGTCGCGCATCGTCGGCGTTGAGGTCCTCAACCACGATCAGGGAACCACCCGCTTCCGCGCGGCGATGGAGCAGGTGGTGGACGCTGCGCTGGGAGCGCCAGCGACCGCAACTGCGCTGAAAGAAGCTGAGAGCGTCGGGAATGATCAGGCTCATGCTCGGCTTTCGCAGGCGAGGTTCGGTTGCTGTGATGTTCGCAGGCCGTGTGGGTCACGGCGCTGTGTGTTTCGTGCGTGCAATCGACACCGCGTGGGTGATCAGCTGGTCGAGGCTGAGCTCCAGCGGGGTGACTCCGAGCTGTCGGGCCAGGTCCTCAAGCTGGTGGGCTGCCGCCGCGAACTGTTGCAGCAGCACGGGGGCGAAGCCCGGGTCGTCCTGCAGCAGGGGGTTGGAGGCGCACCAGGCTTGTCGCTCCTCAAGGGATGGCAGCGGGCCGTGAGTCCGGGGTGCACCCATCTGCTGAAAACTGGCGAGACAGTGGGCCAGGAGCCTCAGATGGTGGCGCTCGAGGGTCGGAAGCAGAGTGGCCTCGATGGTCTCCACCATCTCCCGGGTGAGAGGGCTTTGGGGATCATCCTCGGATCGCGGCTCAACCATGGACAGGGGTGATCCGGAATCCACATGAATGCCCCGAGGCCAGCCGCCAGTGCACGCGCTCGACACGGCAGTCGGGAAAGGTCTGGCGCATCAGTTCCAGCTCCTGATCGCAGACCACGGGATACTCCTCCGCGATCCGCTGCACCGAGCAGTGGTATTCACTGAGGCACCAACCATCGCCATCTGGATTGGTCTGGAGTTCGCTCACATAGCCCTCCTCGCGGCGCAGTTCCGCCAGGCGTTCCACACGCTGGGCCAGGGGGGCCTCGCCGAGTTGGCGGCGGTAACGGCTGGCCTTCGCCGTGGCCTGGACCGTTAACAGGGATGTCATCGCTTCAGGAGGCAGCGTCGAGGCCATCGACTGCAGCAGACCCAGCGCGAAGCTTTCGCTGCCATCGGGAAAACGCTGATGTCCCTTTTCGGTCAACCGCCAGCGGTTCGAGGGACGACCCGGCCCGACGCTGACCGCCGTGGATTCAATCAGGCCTTCGTCCTCCAGGCTGCGGAGGTGCCGGCGCATGGCCTGAACCGAGATGCCGAGCTCGTCCGCCAGGCGGGACGCGCTCGTTTCGCCCTGCCTCAGAAGCAAGGTGAGGGTCGTTTCTCGGGTGGGGGCGTTTGTGTTGGCGCCCATGAATCGCAGGCTGTTCTGTCACGATGCCACGCAATCAGTGCGACTGACGTCCCGGGTGGGCTTGGTCACAATGGCGTGAACGACGCTGTCGCCGCAGCGACGCTCGCCGCGACCGTCCTCTAGGCTTTAAAAACGAAACTCTTTCGTTTCGTATCTCTTACGCCGCCCATGTCTGACACGCCCGCCGGCAACGCTGAGCCCACCGCTGAGAGCCTCGAGGTCATCCGCAAGTTCGCCGAGACCTATGCCCAGCGCACCGGCACCTATTTCTGCAGTGACCCCGGCGTGACGGCGGTTGTCCTCAAGGGACTGGCGCGTCACAAGGATGAGCTCGGCGGTGCTCTGTGCCCCTGCCGCCACTACGAGGACAAGGAGGCTGAAGTGTCTCAGGCGTTCTGGAACTGCCCTTGTGTGCCGATGCGCGAGCGCAAGGAATGCCATTGCATGCTCTTCCTCACCGAAGACAACGCCTTCCGTGGTGATGCTCAGACCATCAGCACCGAGGAGATTCACGCCTCCGCCGGCTGATCACCATGACCAGTGCCTCCACCCGCGATCTGGTCAGTCAGCCGTACAAGTACGGCTTTGTCACTGACATTGAGACCGAGAAGATCCCGAAGGGTCTCAGTGAAGATGTTGTTCGCCTGATCTCCGCCAAAAAGGGTGAGCCTCAGTTTCTGCTGGACTTCCGTCTGCGGGCCTACCGGCACTGGTTGACCCTGGAAGAACCCGACTGGGCGTCGCTGGGTTACACCGCGATTGACTACCAGGACATCATTTATTACGCAGCGCCCAAGCAGCAGAACAAGAAGGCCAGCCTCGATGAGGTGGATCCCAAGCTGCTTGAAACCTTCGACAAGCTGGGGATCCCCCTGAGTGAGCAGAAGAGGCTCAGCAACGTGGCGGTCGATGCGGTGTTCGACAGTGTTTCGATCGCCACGACCTACAAGGAGAAGCTCGCTGAGCACGGGGTGGTCTTCTGCTCGATCAGCGAGGCCGTCAAGGACTATCCCGAGCTAATCGAGCGTTACCTGGGCACCGTTGTTCCCAGCAATGACAACTACTTCTCGGCGTTGAACTCAGCGGTGTTCAGCGACGGCTCCTTCGTCTTCATCCCCAAGGGTGTGGAGTGCCCGATGGAACTCTCCACCTATTTCCGGATCAACTCCGGTGACACCGGCCAGTTCGAGCGCACCCTGATCGTTGCGGAAGAGGGTGCATCCGTCAGTTACCTCGAGGGATGCACGGCCCCGATGTTCGACACCAACCAGCTGCACGCTGCCGTGGTGGAACTGGTTGCCCTCGACGATGCCTCCATCAAGTATTCGACCGTTCAGAACTGGTACGCCGGTGACGAGAACGGGGTGGGGGGTATCTACAACTTCGTGACCAAGCGCGGCCAGTGCCGTGGTGCCCGCAGTCGTATCAGCTGGACGCAGGTTGAAACCGGTTCGGCCATCACCTGGAAGTATCCCAGTTGTGTACTCCAGGGTGCGGATTCCGTCGGCGAGTTCTATTCCGTGGCGCTCACCAACAACTGCCAGCAGGCCGATACCGGCACCAAGATGATTCACGTGGGACCGCGGACCCGTTCCACGATCGTCAGCAAGGGCATCAGCGCCGGTCGCTCCAGCAACAGTTACCGGGGTCTTGTGCAGATCGGTCCAGCTGCCAAGGGTGCGCGCAACTACAGCCAGTGCGATTCGATGCTGATCGGCGATGAAGCAGCGGCCAACACCTACCCCTATATCCGCTCCCAGCAACCTCAGGCTGCGATCGAGCATGAGGCCAGCACCTGTCGCATCTCCGAAGATCAGCTCTTCTATCTGCAGAGCCGGGGAATCGGCTTTGAAGAAGCCGTCTCGATGATGGTCAGCGGTTTCTGTCGCGACGTCTTCAACCAGCTCCCCATGGAGTTCGCCGCCGAGGCTGACAAGCTGCTTGCCCTCAAGCTCGAGGGATCCGTGGGATAACCCCGTTCCCGGTCCTGATCCAGGCCGTCTGGCCGCAACATCCTTCCGTTTCTCCCGCTCTCACCCGTGATCCGCCCCGACGCTGAGCTGCTGCTCGACATCACTGATCTGCATGCTTCCGTCGAGGATCAGCCGATTCTCAAGGGCGTCAACCTGCAGGTCCGTGCCGGCGAGATTCATGCGGTGATGGGCCGCAATGGCAGTGGCAAAAGCACGTTGTCGAAGGTGCTGGCCGGTCACCCCGCCTACCGCGTCACGGCGGGGTCGGTGCGCTATCGCGGCAAGGATCTGCTGGAGCTTGAGCCTGAGGAGCGTTCGCGCCTCGGCGTCTTTCTCGGGTTCCAGTACCCCGTGGAAATTCCCGGCGTCAGCAACCTGGAATTCCTGCGGGTCTCGAGCAACGCCCGTCGCCAGCAGCAGGGCCTCGACGAACTCGACACCTTTGATTTCGAAGAGCACGTCCGTGAACGACTGGCTGTGGTGCAGATGGATCCGGCATTTCTCGAGCGCAGTGTCAACGAGGGCTTCTCTGGTGGAGAGAAGAAGCGGAACGAGATTCTGCAGATGGCGCTGTTGGAGCCGGTGGTGTCGATCCTGGATGAAACCGATTCCGGTCTGGACATCGACGCGCTCAGAATCGTCGCCGGCGGCGTCAATCAGCTCGCCAACCCAGAGAATGCAACGCTGCTGATCACCCACTATCAGCGCCTGCTCGATGAGATCACCCCTGACTACGTCCATGTGATGGCGGCAGGCCGGATCCTCCGCACCGGAGGTCGCGAGCTGGCCCTTGAACTTGAGAAGACCGGTTACGACTGGGTGGATCGGGAGCTTGCCGCCGCCGGCCAGGGAGCTGCCTGATCCATGGCGTCGACCGCTCGCACCATTGAGGCCGATTGGCTCACCCGTCTTCCTGCGCCGTCAGGACAGCTCTCCCCTGTGCAGCAGCGTGGGAGAGAGTCCCTCCTTGCAGCAGGTCTTCCCAGCCGCAGGCAGGAGGACTGGCGTCTAACCGATCTCGACAGACTTCAGCACCTCCTGGATCTGCCCCTTCCGGCCAGCGACGTTGCCCTTGACAATGCCGCGTTTCCCGGGACTGAGCCGGAAGCCCAGAGCCCAGGCTGGAGCCTGCTTCTGGATGGTGTTCGGAACCCCCTGGATGGGGTCACCCTGCCGGATGGCGTCACGGTGCTCTCCGATACCGACCTGCAGCAGGCCCTTGGCCACACCCTCGAGCGCTGTGGGTGTGCCTCCGCATGGCCGGTGGAACTCAATCAGGCGATCAGCAGCCAGGTGCTGGCGCTGCGGATCCGAGGATCGGTCCCTCCCCTCGACCTCCGCGTCACGGCCGCCGGTGACAGGCTCACGCCCACCCGCGTGCTGCTGATCGTCGAGGAGAAGGCGGAGCTCGATCTGGTTGAGGTGATTCAGGCCGACCGGACCTCGGCGCATAGCCATCTGCTGGAACTGCACCTCGGGCAGGAAGCCGTGGTTCGTCACGGCGTGGTGGCCTTCGGTGGCGGCCAGTCCTCCCTCCTGGCCCACCTGGCCGTGGAGCAGGAGCCCCGCAGCCGCTATGAACTCATCTCTGTGGCCAGGGGCTGGTCACTGGGGCGCGTTGAGCCGCGTGTGGTGCAGGTTGATGGCCAGGCCGCCACGGTGATGAAGGGCCTGGTACTCACGGATCAGGACCAGCAGTTCGCAACCCATTCCGCCATTCGCTTCGAGGGGGAAGAGGGCACGCTCGACCAGTTGCAGAAGGCTGTGGCGGCAGGGCGCTCCCACTGCATCTTCAATGGTGCGGTGCAGGTGCCCAGAGCCGCGCAACGCACGGATGCCGCCCAGCTCAGCCGCAACCTGCTGCTCTCCGATCGCGCCCGCATCGACACCAAGCCCGAGCTGGAGATCGTTGCCGACGACGTGCGCTGCGCCCACGGCGCAACCGTCACGCAACTGCAGGAGGATGAGTTGTTTTACCTGCGCAGCCGTGGCATTGCTGCCGACACCGCGGCAACCCTGCTGCTGCGCGGCTACTGCCAGGAGGTGGTCGACCTGCTGCCCCCTTCGGCCCGGCGCTGGCCCGTCATCGATCAGCTGCTCGAAGGGCTGAGTGCATGACCATGGCACTGGACCGTAACGATCTCGTTTCGCTGGCGGAACGTACACGTGCCGACTTCCCGATTCTTGCCCAGGTGAGCGCAGCGGGCCAGCCCCTGATCTACCTCGATCACGCCGCCACCAGCCAGAAGCCCGTCGCGGTGCTTGATGCTCTCCGCCTCTACTACGCCAGCGACAACGCCAACGTGCACCGAGGCGCCCATCAGCTCAGCGCCAGGGCCACCGAGGCGTTCGAGGGGGCCCGATTGACCACGGCGCAGTTCGTCAACGCGGCCAGCCCCCGGGAAATCGTGTTCACCCGCAATGCCAGCGAGGCCATCAATCTGGTGGCCCGCACCTGGGGAGATGCGGAGCTGAGGTCCGGTGATGAGGTGCTGCTGACCGTGATGGAGCACCACAGCAATCTCGTGCCCTGGCAGCAGCTGGCGCAGCGCACCGGCTGCGTGCTCCGGCATGTGACTGTCACCCCTCAGGGAACGCTGGATCTCGATGATCTGCGCAGCAAGCTCAACCAGCGCACCCGTCTGGTGGGCATGGTTCACATCAGCAACGCCCTGGGCTGTTGCAATCCTGTGGAGGAGGTCGTGGCGCTCGCTGCCCAGCACGGCGCGAAGGTGCTGCTTGACGCCTGTCAGAGTCTGGCTCACAAGCCTGTGGACGTGCAGCAGCTGGGCGTGGACTTCCTGGTGGGCTCATCCCACAAGCTCTGTGGGCCCACGGGAATGGGATTCCTCTGGGCGCGAGAGGCCCTGCTCCAGGCCATGCCTCCGTTCCTCGGCGGCGGCGAGATGATTCAGGACGTCTATCTCGACCACAGCACCTGGGCCGACCTGCCCCACAAATTCGAGGCGGGAACGCCCGCCATCGGTGAAGCCATCGGCATGGCGGCGGCGATCCGTTATCTCCAGGCCCTTGGCCTTGAGGCGATTCAGGCGTGGGAAGCGCAGCTCACCCACCACCTCTTTGACCGTCTTCAGCAGATCAACGGCCTCACCATCCTGGGACCGACACCCGAGCAGCAGCCCGATCGGGGGGCGTTGGCCACCTTCCTGGTGGAGGGTCTGCATGCCAACGACATCGCATCGATGCTTGACCTGAGCGGCATCTGCATTCGCAGTGGTCACCATTGCTGTCAGCCTCTCCATCGGCACTACGGCGTCAATGCCACCGCGCGGGCCAGCCTCAGCTTCACCTCCACCTTGGAGGAGATCGATCATTTCGTCGACGAGCTCGGCGCCACCATCCGTTTTCTGCGCGAGCACAGCTGAGGTTCTCAGCCAGCGGGGCTGTTGATGGCCCGCTGGCTCCGATTGCGAGACACGGTTCCCCGATGCCCCTGCAGCTGCAACGGCAGACGAGCCCAGGACATCGCCCTGCCACTGGTGGCGGCATACCCGGTTTCCCGCAGGCTGCGGCGGGCCCAATCCACCTCAAGGGTGGCGAAACTCGGGCTGGCTTCCAATGTTCCGGCGATCAACCGCCTGGGACCGCTGCCCAGAGCCCCGAGCTGGAGCAGATCGAGCCGGCCACTTCGCCCCGGGTACCAGGCGTGCTGATGACCGCTGATGTAGGCCTGAACATCAGCCTCCTCAAGCAGTCTCTGAATGGATGCTGCGTCATGCAGCACTTCCCCGGGACGGTCGCGTCCCCGACTGATCCCGAACAGAGGCAGATGGCCGACCACCAGCCGCAGCCCGGCAGCCCGGGCCTGAGCTGAAGCAAGTGCGCTCCGGGCCCAGGCCAGCTGCCGCTCGGGAATGTGGCTGGAGCTGGCATCCCAGACCAGCACGAACACATTGTTCTGAAGAACGCTGTAGTGGAAAGGGAAGTCTCCGGTGTCAGCGAAGTGAAGCCCGAGGCTCCGGCGCCTGGGTGTCCAGAATCGCCTGGCCGCCTCTCGGTCTTCGCTGAACCCCGGAGCGCCGTCATGGTTTCCGATGGCGGGCAGAAAGGGCAGCCCTCGCTGGCGCACGGGCAGCAGGACATGGCGCGCGAAACTGTCCCACATCCGATCGAGCTGGGGCGCGCTCAGGCCGCGTTTCTGGCCGGCGACCATGTCGCCGGCACAGAGCAGGAACGCCGGATCAAGGGCCATCAGATGCCCCATCCCCTGAGCGACGCTGTCGGCATAACGGGTGGATCCGTAGCTGCTGTTCAGATCGCTGATCAGGCCGATCCGCAAGGGTTCCACGGCAGCGGAGGCCTGGTGGCCCAGCACGGACGCGGCCCCTGCCAGGCCCAGGCTCGCCGCGGCGAGGCTCAGCAGCTCTCGGCGATCACAACGCATCCGCACCGAACCCATCGGGGAGCAGCATGGGGCATTCCCTGCTGATCCGCAGCCGATGAACATCGACGGCAAGGCCTGGCGCACCATCTGGCTGGAGCCTGACGGTTGCTCGG